>JBMYLU010000001.1:0-18857 GCA_049596595.1 Flavobacteriaceae bacterium
CTGTGTCAAACGCCAATGCCCAATAGTCCGTTTCAGGGGTTTGGGTTTCGTCTTCGCTTTGTAACGTTTGGCTGCCAGCCACCACCAAATGCCCGTTTTTGGTTAGCGCAATCCCAGCCGGCTCGGTAGGGGAGTCGCCAAAGAAAAAGTCGTGCCTTGTGTTGCCCTCATGGTCTAGGAGCAGTACTTGCGCCTGTCCGTGCAAAGCCCCTGAGTGGCTATGCGCCACCAACCATAGTCCTTGCTCAGAAAGCTGCATGGCTTTAGTGGCATCACGGCCCAAACCGCCCATGGTGCGTTCCCAAAGCTGCTCTCCGTTTTCATCAAGGCGCAATACCCAAATGTCTGTATTGCCAATGGCAGGGCTTTTTTTGTTGCCATCAGCCCCAGAGCTGGTGGTTCCCGCTACCCAGTAGCCCCCGTCTTTGGTTTGGCGTATGGCTGTGAGTTGGTCGTCTTCGCTACCGCCATAGCTGCGCTGCCATTCCATTTCGCCAAGGGGGTTGAGTTTTAGTAGCCAAAAATCGCGTTTGCCAAAGCTGTCCGTTTCCTTATCGTGTCCGGCAGGGGAGTCCGAAGAACCGCCCAAAATATAGCCGCCGTCATGTGTATAGGACACCGAGTAGAGGTAGTCGTTGCCACTACCGCCAAAGTTTTTTTGCCATTCCAGTTCACCGCTTTCGGTCATTTTCCACAGCCAGTAGTCCAAGTCAGCTACGCTGCCATCGGCTTTGTTGCCACTTGACTCCGAAACGGAACTGCCGGCAAGCAATACGCCATAGTCATAGGTACTGATGGCGTCAAAAAGATGTTCTTCGCGGTTACCACCCAAGGTTTGTTGCCACTGTATGTGTTGGGCACAAAGAAAAAGAGGCAGAAAAGTGAGTGAAAAAAGTAGTTTCTGTTTCATAAAAAGTAAGATTTGACGCTTTTAAACTAAAAAGAACCGCCCATAAATGCAAGTGCAAACGCACTAATAACTAGAAACTTAGCTACTATACTAAGATTAAAAAATGAACATTCCTTTTACAGGGAAAACGGGAAAAAAATGAAATGAAATTGTTCAAAAAAAAGTTATCCACAAAAGCGAAAAGCAATCTAAATTGTGCTGTTTCGGGGCTAGGTTTTGGGCTGAAAATGGGCTAAAAACGTCAGCTAGATGAAAAAATAGGATGCAATATCACTCTGAAAAGCGCACCTCCACCATCACCTCATTACGGCGGTTGTAAAATTTATAGGGGCTATCATAGCCCAGGTATTCCACGTCACCAATGGTTTCAATGCCGTTTGCCTCTAGGGTTTCGAGCAATGCTTTTTTGTGAGTAGCTTCTTTGGTATCATTAGTATATCCGCCATAGCGTATGGCAGCCACATAACGGGGTTTGGTAATTTCTAAAGACACATTTCTGCCCTTTGGCTCAGGCGCACCTTTTTGATGTACGTCCAAGGGCATTACAAATGCCATTTCGGATTTGTCTTCATTCATATACACAGGAGCGGTCATTGCGATCTTTTCGCTGTTTTCATTGTTGCCCGATATGTACTGGAACAATTTACCAAAATTATTCCCGCCTTCAGTTTTAACTAGTGTTGCGCTAGGGTAATAGCGAATTTCTACACTGTCGTGTTTTTTAATCACATCATAGGGTTGGATTTCGGTGTCTTGTGCAAAAATTGGCATGGATATAAGAATTGTAAAAAGAATGTAGGTTAGCGTTTTCATGCGGTTGCTTTTTTGATGTCTCGTTGTACGTCTTTGCGCACGACGTCTAGATATTTTTTGCGTTTGGCATCACTCACAAATGGCACCGACCAAAACTGCTTGGTTTTAGTAAACAAAGACAATTTCCACCCAAACACAAAAGAATAAACACCCATAACGAGTCTAAGTTTTACCGAATTAAGATAGAGTGTTTTAACAGGGATGGCAGGCGCTCCATGGGTTACATAGGTTCTGATTTTTTTATCCTTTAAAAAAGGTTTTGGGTAGGCGTATAGCTTGGTGACGTTTACAAACTGATATGCAAATCCGGGCGTGAGTACTTCATCAAAGAAAATTTCCATTCGTGGGGTGAGCCTAAACCACCAAACGGGAGACACAAAATAGATGCGCTCCGACCAAGTAACCAATTCTTTGTATTTGGCAATTACAGCATCTCGTGGTCGTGTAAAACTGTCGCGATACAAGTCGATAATTTGCACGTCTTCATGCGCATTTTTTAGATTCTCAACAACGGTTTTAAATATCCCATTATAGCAAAAGGAGGATTGGTCCGGATGACCAACGATAACCAGATTTTTCATAAGCAATTTTAACAAAGGTACGTTTTTAGCGCAACCTAGGTTTAAAGCTCCTGAAATACTTTAGTTGTAAGTGTTATTTATGCAATGTAAAACACCTAAACAACTCCTTTAATTGAAATTCATAGCCACGTCAATAAGTGCCAAATGCGAGTAGGCTTGCGGGAAATTCCCTAATAATTGTTTGGATGAAAAGTCAATATCTTCACTAAACAGCCCCAAATGGTTGCTGTAGGAAAGCAATTCATCAAATAGTTGTTTCGATTTTTCCTCTTCACCAATTTTATACAAACTGTTGATAAACCAAAAAGTACAGACGGTAAACGATGAGCTTGGCAATCCAAAATCGTCTTCATTTTTGTAGCGGAACAACAAACCTTCGTACATCAGCTCTTCTTCAATAGCCTTAACTGTTTTGATGTATTTGGGGTCTTTGGCGTCTATAAAATCATAGTACTCCATAAGCAGCACAGAAGCATCCAAGTGCTCAGAATTGTAAGACTGCGTAAACGCCTGTTTTTTCTCGTTCCAAGCATTTTCCATGATGTCGTTGTGAATTTCATCACGAAGGGCCACCCATTTTTCTACGGGCTTGGCAGCTTTAATACGTTTGGAAATTTTTATGGCGCGATCAACAGCAACCCAGCACAAAAGCTTAGAAAAGGTAAAGTGGCGGTCTTCGTGTCTAAATTCCCAAATGCCTTTATCTGCAAGCTTCCAGTTGTTTTTAACCACCCAAACAGTAGACTTTACGATAGACCAAAGCGCTTCGTGCTCTTCGTTTTTGTCATCAAATTTTTCAATTTGATAGTGGATGACATCCATCAAAATCCCGTAAATGTCGTTTTGTTTTTGTACATATGCCGCATTGCCAATACGAACGGGCTTAGATCCTTCATAACCATCTAAATGGTCGAGCGTTTTTTCGGTGAGGTTTTTTTCGCCACTAATACCATACATGATTTGTAACTTTTCATTTTTGTCAGGAATCAAGTCAATAATGTATTGGATAAAGTTCTTTACGATTTGCACATGCCCCAGTTTGGCAATAACCTTTATTACCATAGAAGCATCTCGAATCCAACAAAAACGATAATCCCAATTACGAACTTCACCAATGGTTTCGGGCAACGAGGTGGTAGCTGCTGCCAAAACAGCACCTGTTTTTTCAAACGTCAAAAGTTTTAGGGTCATGGCACTTCGCAAAACAGGCTCATTGTATTGCTCAAACGAGGGGGTTTTGTGGCACCAGTTTAACCAATAGACTTTTGTCTTTTCAAATGCCAGAAGGATATTTTCAAGGGTAGGCAGTTGTAACTTTTCGTTATAAGAAACCGAAATGAAGTGGTCTTTCTCGAGCACAATTTCCTCACAATCAAGAATAGCTTCTTTGTCTATATCACTATACAAAAACAGCGTATCGTAGTTAGTGTCGTCAACAACGCTTACAATAAAATTATCCTTCACATAGCTTTTGGTTTCGCCCAAGGCATATTCTAGTTTTGGTTGGTAAACGATTTTGCATGTTGGCGTTCCCTTGAGCGGTCGCAGCAAGCGTGTAATTTCAGGTGGGGCATGGTACTGTCCGTTGTCTTTTTGGAATCTGGGCATAAAATCGATGACTTCAAAAGAATGGGCATCGCTTTCAAATTGCGTGCGTAAAATTGCGGTATTTTTAATGTAGGTTTGCGTAATGGAATAGGTATCATCGCACTCAATTTTAAAGTGACCACCGATATTCTTGTCAATAATTTTACCAAAAACAGAAGGGGAATCAAATTGTGGCAAACAACACCAGTCAATTGATGAATCCTCATTTATAAGGGCTGCAGATTTGCAATTTCCGATAATACCGTAGTTTAATGTCGGATGATGCGAGTCGAGTCGATTTTTTGCCATAAAATTGTAATTCCTAGTTAAAAATTTTTCCAAATGGGAAAGACTATTATTGTCTCAAACAGGCTTCCAATTCGAATAACGAAAGTAGAGAATTCTTATAAATTTACCCCTACAAGCGGTGGATTAGCTACAGGGTTGCATTCGGTACATAAAACTAAGGACTCTTTGTGGGTAGGGTGGCCTGGAATTGGGAATGACGCGTTAGACTCAAACGCATGGGAACCCTTAAAAAAATCGTTAATCGATAACAATTATGCTCCAGTAAGTCTCAGCAACAAGGAGGTGGATGAATTTTACTATGGTCTACCTAACAAATGCCTGTGGCCGCTTTTTCATTATTTTATTGAGTTTTCAGTATTCAACAAAGACCATTGGGATGCGTATGTTGAAGTCAATAAAAAATTTAGCGAAAGTGTAATTGCACATATTGAGCCTGGCGATACGGTCTGGGTACAAGACTACCAGTTAATGCTTGTCCCAAAAATGATTCGCGATGCCTGCCCTGATGTAACCATTGGATTTTTTCTACACATTCCGTTTCCATCATTTGAGATTTTTAGAATTTTTCCGTGGCGCGAAGCCTTGTTAGAAGGGGTTTTAGGAGCTGATTTGATAGGCTTCCACACCTACGATTATGAACGTCATTTTTTGAGTTCTGTAAAGCGGATACTACGCCAAAACGTACAGTTTAACAGAGTTACTGTTGGCGGCAGAAGTGTTGTTGTAGACACCTTCCCCATGGGAATTGACTACACCAAATTTAATGGTGCTGCTCAAAATCATTTAGGGCAAAGACAAACCGAAAAAACGGAGCTTAAACGACAACTTGAAGCACACAAAAAAGGAGCTGCCAATGGAAAACTCATTTTGTCTATAGATAGGTTGGACTACACAAAAGGGGTTGTGAATCGCATTAAGGCTTTTGATTTGTTTTTGACAAAACACCCCGAATATCTAGAAAAAGTTAGACTGGTAATGCTAACTGTTCCCTCACGTTCAGATGTGCCTGAGTACAAAAAACTCAAACGAGAGACCGACGAAATTGTAGGTAGGGTTAATGGCAAATATGCCACCGTAAATTGGACACCCATTTGGTATTATTACCGCGCCATGGATTTTAATGAACTGATTGATTTATACATGACCTCGGACGTAGCCATGATTACTCCCGTTCGTGATGGAATGAACTTGGTAGCCAAGGAATTTGTTGCCACTAGAGTTAGCGGAGATGGCGTGCTTATTTTGAGTGAGATGGCAGGAGCTTCTAAAGAATTGCACGAAGCCGTATTGGTCAATCCGTTTGACCTCAATGCAATGGCTAAATCTATTAGAGAAGCTATAGTTATGCCTTTGGAGGAACAAAAAAAGCGCAACATATCCATGCAAAAAAGATTGAGCAGGTATACGGTTACGCACTGGGCAAAAGAATTCATGACCGCACTAGAAGACAAAACAAATCAAAAGGACGAAGTCGGTGCCAAAAAGTTTACAGATGAGGATAAAAAAAACCTATTAGGAACATTCAAGCACGCCAAACAGAAATTACTGCTTCTAGACTACGATGGCACTTTAGTTAATTTTCATGAAAATCCAGAGCTTGCCGTCCCCGACCAATTGCTGTTGCAAACCCTAGAGCGGCTAACACAAATTCCCAATACCGATGTGGCTATTGTAAGTGGTCGCGACCAAATATTTTTAGAAAAATGGTTTGGAAAGCTTCCGTTAACACTTGTTGCAGAGCATGGGCATTATGTAAAGCATCAACAAAGCCAATGGGCATCAAAAGGGAATACAAACCACAAATGGAAAGCGGATGTGATGCCCATCTTGGAAGCCTTTACAGACAGAACGCCCGGGACGTTTATAGAAGAAAAGCACAATAGTTTGGTTTGGCATTATCGAAAAGCTGATCCTGAACTGGCGTCTGGTAGAGTAGTGGAGCTAAAGACAGTATTAAGCAGTCTTATTCCGGATAGGCTGAGTGTAATGGATATGGACAAAGCCTTAGAGGTTGTAGACCATCAAATAAATAAAGGTAGCGCAGCCCAAGAACTCGCAAATGCAAAAACCTATGATTTCATCTTATGTGTTGGAGATGATGTAACAGATGAAAATATGTTTAATAGTTTGCCCAAAAAAGCCTTGACCATAAAGGTTGGAAGAAAGAAAACCCAAGCCAAATACTATTCCGAAAGCGTTGAGCAAGTTAAAAGCCTTCTGGCGAACCTTGTATTGCCATAACTTATGAAGAAGAACCAAGCGTTATTAGAGGCACTAAAAGAGAGCTTCAACGAAATTACGTCTTTACCCAAATCTGCTACTCCAGACGAGGCACGCAAGCTTAGTGCCCGACACATGCAAAAAGCATTTTCTGCTGTAGGTGTAGAAATTAAAGGATCTGAAAATCTTCCGTCTGAGCAAGGCGTTATATTCATTTACAATCACTTACATAATCATCCATTTTTCACTGTTGCGGAGGGCTTTCAAATAACACTGGACAGCCACTTTATTAGTATGATTCTGGATAGATACTACAAAAATGCGGGAACACGCATCGTTCGGCATTCCCTTCCCGAAGAAGAAAACCACAAGTCCTATTACGATACGTTTGATTATATACGTGTATATGCTAAAGGATTTTTACCTCCGCAGCTAAAAAAGAAGGAAATCAAAACAGTTAACCAACAGTTTTATTTCCAAGCCGTTGAAAAATTAAAAGATAATGTTAGTTTGGTTTTTAGTCCCGAGGGAGCCTCCTACTACACGGAAACATCACCTGGACCTTTTCGCAATGGAATTTTCAAACTTGCAGCTGCCATGAAGCAACAACCCCTAATTGTTCCTATTGTAATGGTAAACTTTGACAAACTACCCTCAGAAGCACCGTACAAATGTCAAATTATGCCACCATTTAGGATGCGTGATTTTGGCGTATTCAGCCCTGAGAGTGATGCTTTAAAAATAGCTGTAAAAAAAATCAACCTAAAGTATAGCAAATGGGTAAAAGACTTGGCTAAAGAGGATGCAAACTTTGCACGTGAAATAAAGGTACTGCAACAGCGTATACGGCAAAAAAAGAACAAGGATGATTTGACCGTTTTTTACGGCAGTTCCACCATACGCCTTTGGAAAAACATCCATCTTGATTTCAAGGGCAGGAATACGCTTAATTTAGGTTTTGGCGGGGCTTTTATTCATTCACTTCACGAATATTTTGATGTCTTGTTTGGCGAAATTAATCCAACAGCTGTTGTGCTTTATCTAGGCGGAAATGATTTAACCTTGGGGTATAGCGCTGCTAAAATAGCAGAGGAAATCATAGCTTTTGTTAAAAGAGTACACGCAAAATTCCCACATGCCAAAATTTACAATATTGCTATCAAACCTTCTTTTGAACGAGAACACGAGCTTAAAAAAATTAAAGAAATCAATTCGCTTTTAAAAGCAAAATCAGAAGAGATACCGTATTTGTTTCAAATTGATTTCTTTGAATTATTGATTGATGACAACGGAATCAAAAAAGAGTACTTTCTCCAAGACGGACTTCATCTAAACCCAAAAGGCTACCAAGTGCTTAAGCACGTTATTACGAAAAAACTACACTAACTTTAGGCTGCGCTGTTTTGTTGCTTGATAAGATTTAAAGCAGAACCCGCCTTAAACCATTCAATTTGCGCCTCGTTATAGGTATGGTTTGCAAGAATGGCGTCTGTAGAACCATCGGTATGAACCACCTCAATTGTGAGGGGTTTACCCGCAGCAAAGTCTTTCAGGTCAACAAAGTTGAAGGTGTCGTCTTCTTGGATAAGGTCGTAGTCTGCTTCATTGGCAAACGTAACCCCCAACATCCCTTGTTTTTTGAGGTTGGTTTCGTGAATACGCGCAAACGATTTCACCAATACTACCTTAACCCCCAAATGACGTGGTTCCATTGCAGCGTGCTCGCGCGAAGATCCTTCGCCATAGTTATGGTCACCCACCACAACGGTTTCTATCCCTTCGGCTTTGTAGGCGCGCTGTACATCAGGCACACCACCATATTCGCCTGTCAATTGATTTTTAACAAAATTTGTCTTTTGGTTAAAGGCATTTACGGCACCAATCAAACAGTTGTTAGAGATGTTATCCAAATGCCCTCGGAATCGCAACCAGGGTCCTGCCATAGAAATGTGGTCAGTCGTACATTTCCCATGTGCCTTGATTAGCAGTTTTGCACCGGTCAGGTTTTCGCCATCCCATGGCGCAAAAGGGGTAAGCAGTTGTAAACGCTCAGAGCTGTCAGCAACAATCACCTCAACACCCGAACCGTCTTCTTCCGGAGCCAGATAACCATTGTCTCCAACGTCAAAACCACTCGGGGGAAGTTCTAAGCCAGTAGGCGCTTCTAGGCGTACCTCTTCACCATCTTCATTGGTGAGCGTATCCGTTATCGGGTTAAAATCCAAGCGTCCTGCAATGGCAACAGCAGCTACCATTTCGGGAGACGCCACAAACGCATGTGTATTTGGGTTACCGTCGGCGCGCTTAGAAAAGTTTCGGTTAAACGAGTGTACAATAGAGTTTTTTTCTTGTTTGTCGGCACCTTCACGCGCCCACTGTCCAATACATGGACCACAAGCGTTGGTAAAAATTTTAGCATCCAAATCTTCAAAAATTTCAAGAAGACCATCACGCTCGGCAGTGTAACGTACTTGCTCCGAACCAGGGTTGATACCAAAAGCCGCTTTGGTAACAAGTTTCTTGTCAACAGCTTGCTTAGCAATAGAAGCAGCACGGGATAAATCTTCGTAAGAAGAGTTTGTACACGACCCTATAAGTCCCCATTCTACATCAATAGGCCAGTCGTTTGCAGCAGCCTTTTCGCCCATTTCTGCTACTGGAGTAGCCAAATCGGGGGTAAAAGGACCGTTGAGGTGAGGTGAAAGTGTACTTAAATCAATTTCAATAACTTGATCGAAATACTGTTCGGGGTTTTGATATACTTCGGGATCGGCAGTGAGGTGTTCTTTTACTTCGTTTGCAGCATCAGCAACATCATCACGACCCGTAGCACGAAGGTAACGCTCCATAGAAGCATCATAACCAAAGGTTGAGGTAGTCGCTCCAACTTCGGCCCCCATGTTACAAATGGTCCCTTTTCCAGTACACGACATGGCTTCGGCACCTTCGCCAAAATATTCAATAATAGCACCTGTTCCACCTTTTACGGTCAAAATACCAGCTACTTTTAGAATCACGTCTTTTGGCGCTGTCCAACCGTTCAGCTTTCCAGTGAGTTTAACACCAATAAGTTTTGGGAATTTCAATTCCCAAGGCATATCTGCCATTACGTCTACGGCATCGGCACCTCCTACGCCAATGGCAAGCATACCCAAACCGCCGGCATTTACGGTGTGCGAGTCCGTACCAATCATCATTCCTCCAGGGAACGCATAGTTTTCCAATACTACTTGATGTATAATTCCCGCACCGGGTTTCCAGAACCCAATGCCGTATTTGTTTGAAACCGATTGTAAAAAGTTAAATACCTCTGCAGAAGTATTGTTGGCAGATTTTAGGTCGGCAACAGCACCTTCTTTAGCTTGAATAAGGTGATCGCAATGTACGGTTGTGGGGACAGCAACTTTGGCTTTACCGGCTTGCATAAATTGCAATAGTGCCATCTGTGCTGTGGCATCTTGACACGCAATACGGTCAGGAGCAAAATCTACATAATCTGCGCCACGCCCGTAGGCGTTGGTTGCCGTACCATCCCAAAGGTGGGAATACAAAATCTTTTCAGATGCCGTTAGGGGTTTTCCAGTTACTTTTCTAGCTGCTTCCACACGCGCTGCAAGTCGTGCGTAAGTGGCTTTTATCATTGCGATATCAAATGCCATGATGTGTTTGGTTTAAAATGCGTGTAAAAATATAAAATAGTATGCTTTGTTTTTAGCTAAATAATAGATTTAGTAGATGTTTAAATAATAAATGTAAATTCAACAAAAAAGAAACCCAACAAATGCAGCTTCATTAATTCAAATGTCCACATTTGTCATTGGTCTTAATCAATATGTTTTAATACTTTTGGCGAACAATAAAAAACTATGCAGAGAGCCGTAATTGTTAGCGGGTATTTTAACCCTATTCACAAAGGACATTTGGAGTACTTTCAAAATGCCAAAGCGCATGGCGATGTATTGATAGTCATTGTAAACTCGGATCATCAGCGTGCGTTAAAAGGGTCTAAAGAGTTTCAAGATGAACAAGAACGTGTTTTTATTGTTTCGAGTTTGCTTGTGGTAGACAAAGTTTTTTTGTCTATTGACAACGATCGGACGGTTTGCAAAACCTTAGCCCATATTCATCGCGAACTTTCCCAAACATACGAATTGGCTTTTGCCAACGGAGGCGACCAAAATAACGACACCATCCCAGAACGCCCTGTTTGTGAGCGCTTAGGGATTTCCCTAATAGACGGGTTGGGAGATAAAATCCAATCCTCTTCGTGGCTTCTTAAAAAGTAACATCATTCAAGTCTATTTAGTGTACGCCTAAGTATCCTTTTAAAAGGCATTGGTTTTTCATCAACACTTTGTTATATTTAGCAAATACAGTTAAAATTTAAACAATGAAACCAATAATTTACTTTTTGCTTTGCTTCTTATCACTACCACTTATGTGCCTTCATGCACAATCTGCCGAACAAGCCGTAGGGTTTGCTGGAGACAGACCAAATACGTTTGTGCTTGGAAATCAGGAAAGTGTAGATGTGTGGCTTAAGTGGTGTGAGCTACACAAATCAGCTGATGTTGAAGGAATTGTTGCCCTTGCGGGGGATAATATTCGCATAGAAGCTCCAGGTGGCGAGGTTATAATCGAGGGCAAAGAGAACCTTAAAAACTTTCTTACCCAATGGTTTGCCGATTCTGAAGAGGTTAGTGTTCAGCAACAGTGGGGAGTCCCCGTAAAATTTGTAAATGAACAAGGCACTGCAATAAACGGTGATTGGCTTGTTACGGGGTTCTTTCTACGTGTTCGAGCAAACGACAAACTTACCGTTGAGGACAACCACGCTAATGTTTATATTGAGGACGGTAAGGTTCAATATTTTAAGGTTTTTCAACACAGCGTTTCAAGCCCTGTTGACGTAACCCTTTCTGTTGATTTGTCTTCTTATGAAGGGGACTATAAAACAGTTGGTGTGTTTGGAACATTCAATAATTGGTGTGGCACGTGTAATACATTAACGGATGAAGACGGAGATGGAATTTACACTGCTACCATTGAAGTTTTACCAGGGGAATTAGAATACAAGTTTATCCTTGATGGTCAGGCGGTTGAAGAAACATTTAAACCCGGAGACCCGTGCACAAAAACCACAGATGTTTATACAAACCGTGTGGTACAAATAACAGAAGCCGTTACGCTGGAATCGGTTTGCTTTAATTCCTGTGCAGATTGCAATTAAAAAACCTTCTTCTAGGACAATTAAAAAAAGCGTTGGACACCAACGCTTTTTTTTGCTATTCATAAATGATATCGATGCTATGTTATCAGATTATTCTTTAACAATTCTGTGGAATGAATGCTTTTTATCGTGATATACTTTTAACAAATACAAACCACTTGAGAGGTCATCTACATACATACTCTTAACGTCCTGCGTTTGCTCCTTAATCTTCTTACCGTTTACAGAAAACAGCTCCAGCTTAACGGGTTTACTATCGGCTTCTGAAACATAAATTACATCCTTTACCGGATTTGGGTAAACCGTTACCTCAGTAAACAAATTAACGTCATCAATACTGAAGGTACATACATCGCCCACCTCATAAGAGAAATATTTAGTAACTGCTTGCCCCCCACCAGCATATGCAAACTTACATGCATACGAAATGGTTTCTCCAACGGTAAAGCCACTTACTGTAGCACTAAACGTATTCCCAGAACCGCTCATTGCAGTTTCTGTGAAATTTGGTGCTTGTCTCCATAAATGAGCAACAACTCCACTTTTGTCAGTATCTAACAACTCAAAGGTAAATGTTACACTCGTTCCGCTTGTTGTAAAAGAATAGGCATACCCCGTACTAAATGAGCCTTGACTTGCCTCATCGTCTGTGCCTGAGCAAGCCGTATTCGTATTTGCCGTTGTGGTTGCTTGAAGCGAAATAGGATTATTACTTGCAGCGTTTTGACTGATGTCCTTGGCCGTAACAGAGAAGTTATAGGTCGTTTCGGGAGATAGGCCATTAACGACCAGTGAGGTTTGCGCCCCCGAATTTCCTGTTACACTCTTTTGTTCTTGCCCATAGGTTACGTCGTAGATTACAGAACCAGAGTTGTCATTTGCTTGAAGAAGCAATTCTACAGTTTGAGCCCCTACCGTTCCTACAGTTGCAGTAAAGTTGGTAGGACCTTCAGTATCAGAAACACTACCACTACAATCATTACCAACAATATAACTCATATATTTTGTTACAGCCATCCCACCTTCAAATGCAAATTTTACCGCATAGCTTATGGTTTGTCCCGCAGATAATCCACCCACCGTTTTTGAAAATGTTTTTCCTTCAACATGATTCATTTCTGACTCTTGGAAAGGGTTTTCTCTCCATAAATACGATGTAACACCAATTTTATCTGTATCGAGCAACTTGATTGTAATGGTAACATTTGTTCCTACGGTTTCAAAAGTAGTTTCATAGCCCACAGAAAAAGAGCCTTGGCTTGCTGTGTCGTCGGTGATAACACAGGACGCCACTTCGTTAACGGTAACCGCTACGGCTTGAGATGTGGCTACACCTCCTCCATTATCAGTTGCCTTTGCCGTTAATTGATGTGTGCCTACAGCTGCTCCATTCCAAGTAAAGGTAAACGGATCGGAGGTGTCCTCTCCAATTTTAGTGCTTCCAGTAAAAAATTCAACCTTATCAACAGTTCCATCTAAGTCCGACGCTACGGCTGTAATATCAATGGCTGAACCTTCGGCAAAAGAAGTGCCATCGGCTGGAGAACTAATCGAAACAGAGGGGTTTGAATTTCCTGACTCCGAAACAATGATTTGCACTTCGTCACTAGAAGTATAGGTGCCATCAGAAACCGTTAGCAAACATTTATATACCCCAATAGCTAGGTTTGAAATTTGGGGAGAAATGCTAGAACTCGTAACAAAGTTTAGTTGGGTAGGACCATATATTTGTGACCAAGTGTAGGTCACCGTTTTTCCACTAGGCTCATAAGTACCTGAGCCGTCTAAGGTAACAGAAGAACTAGACAAAGTGGCAGATACATTGGTACCAGCATCGGCAATGGGTGGATCATAACCCAAATCTCCAGTGCGTAAAAATGTCATCCTTCCTAAGTTAAACTCCCCGCCATCCACAGCTACACGCAGGATATGTTCTCCTCCTGTCAGTGGAATGCCTGTTACGGTTTTGGTTGTCCAAGTACCCCAATTTGAGGTAGTCGAAAATGAAATGGACCCGCTTATGGTTTCCCCGTCAAGCTCAAAGTGCATAGGACCACCTCCATTCGGATTGCCTGAAGCATACCGAATGTCAACAGAATAAGTGCCGGCATTTTGCACATCTATGCTATATTCTAGCCATTCGCCAGCCGCAATCCAGCCCACTGTCATTCCCTCGTTAGTGTCTGTTGCGGTGTCTACATATTCGTCTGTACGTGCGCCCCCTTCATTGATGATAGAACTATCGAAATAAGAAATATTTTGCCCTACGCCCGCCTCGTAGGTATCAAAGTGACCTGCTTCAATAGTTCCTGGAATAGCATGAACAGCATCGTACGGAACTTGCTCCCCTACTTGGACAGAGACACTATTCGATACAGCAAACTCTGTTCCTAAAAATACTTTTGCGTACATACCGTGAATACCTAGTGCAAGACTGTTGGGTTGGGCTTGATAAGGAGCAGTAGTGTCTGTGCTTATAAGTGATGTCCCATCATAGAATTCCACTTTAGTAATATTCGTGTTCGAAGTGGAATAGGTAAGGTTAATACTACCCCCAACAAAGGCTTGTGAAAAATCTGAAATAAGTGTTCCCGAAACCTGCACATCACGACTGGTAGCTAGTGTATTGGCAGCTACGTCCAACACATATCCATCGGAAAAGCTGACTGAAATTTGTGAATTGCTATAGTTTTGCGCTACATAAGTTGTTGTCCCTGAGTCATTGGTAAAGGCTACAGCCAATGGGTGATTTGATGTAATAGAAGCATCTACGGGACCTAAGGCATTCATGGCGTGCAACCAATGATAGGTCTGCGCATCTGAAATACCAAATTTTAATCCTCTATTTGGATAACTGTCGTATAAATCTATAGCGGCTTGTGCATCAGTAAGGGATAAAAACTTCCAATAGGTGTCATGCCATAAATCGTCATTAGCCTCATTGCTCAATATTCCTGTTCTAGATGCCATTTCATCCCATAATTCAGCAGCATAGGTTTTATTATGCCCCAAATAAAGTGACCCCCCGTGTATGGGATATAATTCTATTCCATACGAAGCTGCTATATCAGAAGTAAAAAAAGTTCCATTATCATAGGAATTTCCCCACACTCTGGAAACTAACTTGTACGGTTGTCCAGCGCCAAAAACTCTGTTATACATATCAAAAAAATATTCCTCTGTAGCAGACTGCTCGGTAGTATATATGTATATACCCAGATCACGTATGGCATCGTTTGCCGTAATACTCCCCCAATGAATAAGCGAAGTAGCAAACTGCATACTTTCAGAAGAGGACTCTTGATCGTTCCCTTGAGGAAAAGTAGCAAACCCATTTGCCCAACTGTGTCCAGCATAGGGGCTAAAATTTCGTAAAAAGGGGAATAAAGTATCATTTCTATCTGAGGAGGCCGCATCACGAACCAATAAATTAACCATGTCACCCCAGTCATCGGCCCAACCCGGCTCAAATTGCTCCATAAACGCTGCAGCATGTATAAAATAGCCCCAGTGAAAATGGTGGTCGTTTAAGTTACCGTCTTGCCCATGTCCTGCAGGATACCCTAGAAGAGCAGACCAATCGTTGTTGTAGTAAAACAAAAAAGCAACCTCTCCTGCTTGAAACGAAAGCCAGTCTTCCAATCGCTCTTTAATGGTAGCAATCATTTTGTTAAGGGCTTCGGTGTCTCCCATTTGGTCGGCAATCCGCGCCGTTTGAATCATACGGTTCATCATCTGCCCCTCGTTATAGGAATCCGTCCATGGATTAAGCGCATCATTTTCGATAACACCTATTTTCTCATCGAGTTTGTTGGGATCAAACCCATTGCTGTAATTTGCAAGATACGGCAGCGTGGGCAACACTCCTTTAAAGGTATTTTCTACTTTAAAATTATTTCCGTCAAGCATCTTCAGTTCGCCACGGATAGAGTTATAGCTTTGTCCCCCAGGAGTTGGAGAACTGCTGTCTAAGTTTGCCCACTGGTGTGGCAACAATCCCATTAATACATTAGTGTGTGTTCCTTCTTTTACTTCTGTACTCACCAAAAAATCGGTGGTTACCTTAGCTGTTGTAGCGTCGTAGACCCAAGAGGTAGTAGTATTGGTTGGAAAAACATAGGCGTATTTTTTATAGGCTTGAGCAGTGGCACTCACGTTTGTTGTGCTTTGTGGCAGCATCGCCATAGACCAGTAGTTTTTTCCGTTAAGTGATGAGGTGTAGGTGTTTCCCGAAGCAGACCAAGTACTTCCAGCAGGGGCATAAACAACAAAGTCTACACCATTGCTTGCATTTTCTACAATCAAAAGCTCACTCGATACGGTTACCGTTCCACTGTTGACTGTGACATTAGCTGTAGTCCCCGAATTTTTTTCAAAGTACACAAAAGGCATCCCAATTCCTGAGGTAGCTTGTAGGTCTCGTACACCATCATTCCAATTCATGGTAACGGTCCAATCTGAGTAATCTGAGACTGTTGCCTTAGCTGTATTCAAGTCCGTAAGTCCAACCTCAATAGCACTATTGTCTCCAATAACACCTCTTGGAATGTAGGTAACAATAAGACCAGTATTGGTTGTTTTCATGGTCATGGGGTAGTTAAAGAGGTTGTCCGCATGATTTTCCTTAATCAATGCTGACCACCAATCGTTGGTTGGTACCGGTTTTCCAGCAGCTGTTTTGGAAAGTTGCGGGGTTCCTGAAGGAAAACCATTCCGCCCAGCAACATCAGCACCAGGGAAAACAGTAGTATAACTCCCTGACCCAACGGTTGTTTGCCCAGACGCAAGAATGCAGGACAATAAAAGTGCAAAAATGAAATACGGTAAGGGGAGTATCGAATAGAATTTCTTCATGTGGTTTTTTAATGTTCGTAAATAGTTTACAACACAAAGGAACGTCTAATTTATTTGATAATATGTTAAAATGTATATACAAAAACTATACATTTTTTAAAAAACTGCACTTTTTCTTAAAAAACCATTACGTTTTATCTACCAATTATATTAAAATTTTAAAAAGAGATGGCTCAACAAGAAAAGCCTCTTTTAAGAAGTGAAGAAGAAGGGATTAACTGCGGGTTGTTCCCGTGAATCCCTTTTAGGAAAAACAGCAAACTGTCCTTTCAGTCCAGGCGTCTAAAATCAACAAAGCCCTTACAAATACATTTGCAGGGCTTTTATGCTTTTATCCCCAGCTTTGCTGTGCTTCAAAGTGGAGAAGACGTGATTCGAACACGCGACCTCTTGACTGCCAGTCAAGCGCTCTAGCCAACTGAGCTACATCCCCAGAGGGCACAAAAATAAACCATTTTTTTGTTCTGCTATTTCCTTATGCTTAATAAATAATTGGGCAACTCGGCTACAGAAGGAATCACTCCGTCGGGAATTATTGAACTTTCCGTTACAAGTGCTTTTCTGTACTTCCCTGTTTGCACTAGTACTGCGTGATAGCCTGCGTTTTGGGCACCCTGAATGTCGTTTATTAAATCATCGCCAACCATAAGTAATTCGTCGGGAGAAGCATTTAACATTGCACTGCCCATTTCAAAAAATGCTGGATTGGGTTTTCCCACAACATGGGCTTTTTTCCCTGTTGCGTGTTCCAGGGCAGCGACAAAAGCTCCGCTGTCTAACATCAATCCCGTTTCGGTTTGAAAATACCGCCCTTTGTGAAGTGCAACGAGTTCTGCGCCCTCAAGAATTTGATTCATAAGCTCATTGAGAAGGGCGTAATCCCACGCAGTGCCAATATCGCCCACTACAATAACATCGGGATGACGCTCTACAGAATTCGGATAGTCTGCTTTTGCCGTTTCTCTCAAGACCAAACGGCAGCGACACGCCCCCATTTTTTTTAACTGTAATACTCCGGCATAGTTTGCGCTAAGCAATTCATCTTCTGAAATTTCCAACCCCATGTTTTGGAGTTTTGCCACAAGAGCATTTCTCGAAAGCGTGGTATTGTTGGTAACAAAACGATATCCAATTTCATGATCTCGTAACCAAGCAAGGGTTTTGTTTCCACCGTCAATTAAGTCTTTCCCCACATGGAACACTCCATCCAAATCAAATAATACTCCTTTTATGCGTTTCATCAAGTGTCAACCGTTTATTCCCTATTTTTGCGTTGTTTAATAAGCAAATATATGGGGATTCAAAGGATTAAAGAAGGAGTTCACCTACACAGCAACAACGCTGTGATGACCATAACCTTTGCGCATCCAAAGCATAACTGCTTCCCACAAGCCCAATTGGCTGCACTAACTGAAGCCATAAACACAGCTGCAAAAAACAATGAAGTTCGCGCCATTTTACTCCAAAGCGACCCTTCTTTGGCTTTTTGTGCCGGCGCATCGTTTGATGAGCTTTTAGGGGTACAAACTTCCGAACAAGGAAAAGCCTTTTTTATGGGATTTGCTAACCTCATAAACGCTATCCGCCTATGCCCAAAACCAATTGTAGGGCGTATTCATGGCAAAGCCATTGGCGGTGGCGTGGGGATTGTTACTGCTTGCGATTATGCTGTGGCTACCGAAGCTGCGCAAGTGCGTCTTTCGGAATTGGCGATTGGCATTGGCCCTTTTGTTATTGCTCCGGCAGTAGCGCGAAAAATAGGTACTGCAGCCTTGGCATCTTTGGCTTTACAACCCAAAAAATGGAAAACTGCCGATTGGGCGCAGCAACATGGATTGTATACCGAAGTTTATCCCGACTTTGAAACAGCCAATAACGCAGCCCGTGCAAAAGCAGAACAGTTGGCAAGTTATGCGCCCGAAGCTGTTGCCGAGCTCAAGAAAACCCTCTGGGCAGGCACAGACCACTGGGCAGAACTTCTACAAAAAAATGCTGAAATATCAGGGAGACTCTTACTTTTGCCCGAAACGCAAAAAACGTTACAACAACTTAAATCCAGCGAATGACAAAGATTCGAATTACCAAAAGTTTTAGCTTCGAAACCGGACACGCCCTTTACGGCTACGACGGACTGTGTAAAAACGTACACGGTCACAGCTATAAGCTAGACGTAACGGTTATGGGAACCCCCATCAACGACCCAAACCATGTAAAGTACGGGATGGTTATCGATTTTAAAGACCTCAAAAAAATGGTCAAGGAGGAGATTGTAGATGTGTTTGACCATGCAACCGTATTTAACCAAAACACCCCACATGTGGCATTAGCCAAAAGCAAATCTTGTTGGGTTTCT
>JBMYLU010000001.1:18874-21661 GCA_049596595.1 Flavobacteriaceae bacterium
AACCCTGGAAGAAAGTGGCCACAAAGTTTTATTGGTTGATTATCAACCTACTAGCGAGGAAATGATTATTGACTTCGCCGCCAAAATCCAAGCCAGACTCCCCGAGAATATTACGCTTCACCACTTGCGACTCCAAGAAACCGCTACCTCTT
Organism: Flavobacteriaceae bacterium; assembly: GCA_049596595.1. GTDB lineage: Bacteria > Bacteroidota > Bacteroidia > Flavobacteriales > Flavobacteriaceae > UBA7446. The sequence continues at coordinate 19,027 of JBMYLU010000001.1, forward strand.
ATGCGGAGTGGTACGCTGCCGACCAGTAATTTGTACTTTTGCACTATGAACATACCCAAAGGAAAAAAAGTCTATTTTGCTTCCGACAATCATTTGGGCGCACCAAATCAAGAAAAAAGTCGCCTGCGCGAAAAGCAATTTGTAGCGTGGCTTGATGCCATTAAAAAAGATGCCGCCGCCATTTATTTGATGGGCGATTTGTTTGATGTTTGGATTGAATATAAGCGTGTGATTCCTAAAGGATTTGTTCGAGTGTTGGGTAAACTTGCCGAGCTTGCAGACAGCGGCATCCCTATCTATTTTTTTGTAGGCAATCACGATATGTGGATGAACGGTTATTTCGAAGAAGAATTGGGGATTCCCGTATTCTACGAACCCCAGCAAATCACGCTAAACGATAAAACATTTTTTATTGGACACGGCGATGGACTCGGACCGGGCGACAAAGGCTACAAACGCATGAAAAAGGTGTTTCGCAACCGAATCATTCAATTTTTTTACCGTTGGATTCACCCCGACTTGGGGCTGCGTTTTGCACAATATCTCTCGCTAAGAAATCGACTAATTTCAGGTGATGAGGACAAAGTCTATAATGGTCCAGATGGCGAATGGCTGGTACACTATTGTAAACAAAAGCTGGAAACTCAAGACATTGACTATTTTATTTTTGGGCATCGGCATTTACCCCTCGATATTGAGCTTCCCAAAAAGGCACGCTATGTCAATCTGGGCGATTGGCTAGAATACAACACCTATGCCGTTTTTGACGGGAACACCGTTACCCTCAACACTTGGGAAACCCCATGATAGAGCAAAAGAAACACGATTACGAATACGCTGTTTTGGTTGGGATTATCAATCAAGAGCAAACCGCCCAACAGGTTAGCGACTATATGGACGAGTTGGCTTTTTTAACCCTAACCGCAGGAGGGCAGGTAAAAAAACGCTTTACCCAAAAATTGGATACCCCACATCCCAAAACCTTTATTGGCAGTGGAAAAATGGAAGAGGTGCTCGCCTATGTCAAAACCCATGATATCAGCACCGTAATTTTTGATGACGAACTGACCCCTGCCCAACAAGGCAACATCGAACAGCTTTTAAAATGTAAAATTTTAGACCGTACAGGTCTTATTTTAGACATTTTTGCACAGCGCGCCAAAACCAGCTATGCTCGCACTCAAGTTGAACTGGCGCAATATCAGTATTTGTTGCCTCGCCTAAAAGGGTTGTGGACGCACCTTGAGCGTCAGCGCGGAGGTATTGGGATGCGCGGTCCCGGGGAAACCGAAATTGAAACCGACCGTCGTATTGTCAGAGATAAAATTTCATTGCTCAAAAAGAAATTGATCACCATAGACCGCCAAATGGCAACCCAACGTGGCAACCGCGGTTCGTTGGTGCGTGTGGCCTTGGTGGGCTATACCAACGTGGGAAAATCTACATTGATGAATGTGCTAAGCAAAAGCGATGTATTTGCAGAAAACAAACTCTTTGCTACCCTAGACACTACAGTGCGCAAAGTGGTGGTGGGCAATTTGCCCTTTTTGCTATCCGATACGGTTGGGTTTATTCGCAAATTGCCCACACAGCTGGTCGAAAGTTTTAAAAGTACACTAGATGAAGTACATGAAGCCGATTTGCTGTTGCACGTAGTGGATATTGCCCATCCGCAGTTTGAGGCGCATATAGCTTCTGTAAATGAGTTACTCGCCGAGCTAAAAGTACAAGACAAACCCACGCTAATGGTGTTTAATAAAATTGATGCTTACGCCCCAGAAGTCTTTGACGAAACTGATTTAATGACCGAGCGCGGTAAAGCACATTTTTCTATAGAGGAATGGAAAGAAACATGGATGGCAAAAACCCAAGGCGATGCGGTGTTTATCTCGGCAGCTAAAAAAACAAACATGGAACACTTCCGAAACCGCGTATACCAAAAAGTCAGGGAGTTACACATTACTCGTTTTCCGTATAACCACTTTCTATATCCCGAAATAGAAGTGGAAGAATAGTTTGTTAACTTAACCTTAAAACCCCACATTTACGCCAATACCAAACACCTCCCGCACTTGCAGGGCTTGTACGGCATCATCGTCATAAATAAGATGGACAATTACATTCGCGGAAAGGTACTTGTTGACCTTCATATTTAACGTTGACAGGTAGTCTAAGTCCACGTTTTTAGGCTTTTCTTGGTAATTGCTAAATAACCCCAACCGCTGCTCCAGGGTAACGTTTTCGAATAGCTTAGTCAACCAAAAGGCATTTACAGAGCTCCCAAACTCCAGGCGAGAGGTTTTGCCTTTTTCTACACCAAAATAGGTCTCGTTGACAGCTAAGTTTTGGGTAAAAGATTTACTCACAAACGTAAACCGCGGACTTAAGGGCGCAATATTCAGCCATAAATTGTCGTGTTCTTTCCAGCTTAAACCCAGACTCAACTGTAAATACGCCGGCGATAAAAAACTCGCTTTTTTGGTGCGTATTTCTTTGCCGTTGGTATCGGTGCCGTAATCATATCCATTTGAAAAAGGGGTTCTAAACCCTAAAAAAGCAGAATAGCTCCACAGCTTGGCAAAGCGTTTTCCCAACAGCGATTGCAGCTCAAAGCGGTCGCTGGTTTTTTTGTAAA
>JBMYLU010000002.1:0-16816 GCA_049596595.1 Flavobacteriaceae bacterium
TACTTGAAATCGAGGAGGAAATCTTTCCACCATGATGCTCGATCATGCGGTGCGGTTTTGCCCCAATATTTGACAAGGGCGATGTTGCTTGGCGCTTGCCAGCGACAGGAAAATTCCGAAACCGAAGGCAGGGTATTGGTGGCAATAAAGCGCTTTTCCATAGACTGCAAAGATACATAGGATTACGCCTTCATTTGTTTAATTTATTGCAATTTACACCAAAAATGTTATTTTTGTAACGCTTAACCAAAATTCAAATTTTATGTTTTCTAAATCTATTCTTTGGTCAACTTTAGTAGCATTTTTGTTTTTCTTTTTTATGCCCTACCTTTTTTATATGGCTTCTGAGGCGTGTTTTCAAGAATATGTGCGCATAGACGTTAGCCGTTCAAACACTGAATTTAAACTGGGGCATCTCGCTTTAGGAGTACTTCTGATGTCCTTTGCTTTTGTATCCCTTTTTTACAAATGGAGTGGTGGTATTTTTAGCAACTACAAAGGCTTTGTTTTTGGACTTTGGATTGCCCTTTTTGCCAGCGTTGCTATGGGCTTTATCTATTATGCAACACAAGCGGCTTTTAAAGCGCCTTACTATATTTTGGATGGCATTTTTTGGATTGGAATGTACGCTGTAGGTGGTGTTTTGGTAGCTATGGTTTCTAGGAAAGTAAGTTAATTGCTTTTAGAAGAGGCAGTATTTATTTGTTAGTGGTTAATACTTGTCTGCCTTTGGCAGAGTTAATAGTTGAAGACCCGCCTAAGGCAAGTTTGGCATAGTTTATCCCGAGCCTAGTAGAGGGATTTGTTTCAAGACAAAATGAACACTAAAAAACACATTCATTTCTTTTGAGTGTCCAAAAGAAAACCATTCACCATAGACCACCCCCACGCAAATGCGGGGGGTTTTTAATTCATAAACTTAAATTATTGCTACTAGGGTTTAGGAACAATGCGAATGCCAAAACCTCCTGCTGGCACGGTCACAATTTTCAATTTGGAGGTATGGGTAATGTTTTTGGTTTCTATCACATACGCCTGTGGATTTGTCTTATAATCGGCGTTGGGGTGGTCGCGGTAGACGGTGGCGGTATAACTACCAGGGGGTAAAAACGAGCAATCCACCACGGCTTTACGTTTGTGATTTCCGTTGCTGTTGCCCACATACCAATTTGCCGTTCCCTTTTCTTTTCGGGCAATGGTAACATAGGCACCGGGCTCGGCTTCCAAATACACCGATTTCTCCCAGTCAATACCCACATCTTTAATAAACTGAAACGCATCGCTAAACTTTTCGTAATGCTCGGGCAAATCGGCAGCCATTTGCAATGGAGAATACATCACCACATACAGCCCCAATTGGTTTGCCAAAGTGGTATTGACATGCGAAGTATTGTTCGGATTTAGTTTGCTGATATCCATTTCAAAAACTCCGGGCGTGTAGTCCATAGGTCCACCAATTAGGCGTGCGAATGGCAAAATTGTCGTGTGATTTGGTTTTGACCCGCCAAAAGCTTGAAATTCGGTACCCCGCGCCGATTCATTGGCTACTAAGTTTGGATAGGTACGCGCCAAACCTGTTGGGCGCACGGCCTCATGTGCGTTTACCATTATCTTATAGTCGGCGGCTTTTTCCACAGCATACTGATAATGGTTTACAATAAACTGACTGTAATGGTGTTCGCCCCTTGGAATGATATCGCCAACATAGCCACTTTTTACGGCGTTATAGCCATTGGCTTTCATAAATTGATACGCCTTGTCTATATGGCGTTCGTAGTTTCGCACCGAAGATGAGGTCTCGTGGTGCATAATCAGCTCCACCCCTTTCGATTTGGCATAGTCGTTTAACACACGCACATCAAAATCGGGATAGGGTGTAACAAAATCAAACACATAATCTTTAGAATGTCCAAACCAATCTTCCCAACCTTCATTCCAACCTTCCACTAAAAGGCCATCAAATCCATGTTCGGCAGCAAAATCGATATAGCGTTTTACATTGGTGTTGTTGGCACCGTGGGTAGCGTTGGGTGTTGCCAAAGCAAAATCTGTAGTGCCAAGTTTTACGGCATTTACCGCATTGGTATAACTCCACGAACTTTTTCCAGTAATCATTTCCCACCAAACTCCCATATATTTCATAGGTTTAATCCAAGAAGTATCTTCAATGGCGCAGGGCTCGTTTAGGTTATACGTCATCCGCGAAGCAAGAATGTCTCGCGCATCGTCACTAACCATTATGGTACGCCAAGGGGTATGGTGTGGCGTAACCATATACGCCATATTTCCGATGGCATCGGGTGTTAACCACGATTCAAAAGTTAGCGTTTTGGGGTCTAAATTCAGGTGCATAGCAGGATAATCAATAAGTGCTGCTTCGTGTAAATTGATATACAATCCGCCATCCGTTTTTAGCATCAAAGCCGTTTGCACCCCCGTTTTGGAAAACTGTTCCTGAGAGGCATTTCCAGTAAGTGCCGTATCAAAAAGCGCTTCTATGTCCGATAGCCGTGAAGTTGTATAATCGTATTCTTGGGTGTCGTAATCGCCGGGAATCCAATGCGCAATATGATCGCCTGTCATGGCAAAAGCCGTGCGTTCTTGGGCAATGATAAAATGCCCCATAGCCTCTTGAACAGGGAACTCGTAACGAAAACCAACACCCTCATCAAACGCCCGAAAACGAATATTTACTTTGCGGTTTGTGCCCTTTTGCAGCAAGGCAACCAACATTTCATTGTAGTGATTTCGGATACTACTTTCTTCGCCCCAAACAGGTTTCCAAGTTTCGTCTTTGGTATCGTATGACAGCTCCAAAACAGTAAAATCTTCGAGCAGAGGCGTAGCATCTACCAACTCAAAACCCAAGTGGCTTTTGTGTACCACGGCTTGCCCCTTATAATTGACGGCATAGCTGGGTTTTCCTTCATCAGAAAGCGAAAACACAAGCTCGGTTTGCTTGTTTGGAGACATCAACGACTGCCCAAAAACCGTGGAAACAACAAAGACAAATAGTAAGGAAAAAATCTTTTTCATCTGTACGATTTAGTTGGTTACCAAAATATATTCCCAAGGGGCTAACGAGAGCTCAGAAAGGGTACGTTGCACATTACCAAAAACGTCATTATAAGTACCTAAAACTTCAAGCTGAACCGTTTGTGGAGTAGCTGAACAATTTGCCACAAAATAGAGGGAATCCTTTCCTTTAGTCCTCGAAAAAGCCAACACGTTTTCATTATCGGTTTCTAGTACAGATAGGGCTGCTGGATACTTTCCAACATCCAGTGCAGAAGTGCGCTTTTTTAAGGCATTCAAGGTTTTATAGAGATGCATAAAGGGAGACTCTTTTTTTGGAATAAAATCCTTTTCAAAAAAGGCCAATCGCTTATCTAACCCATACTCTTGCCCAGAGTAAATTAAGGGCACCCCGGGCATGACGTAGGTCAACACGGCCATGATTTCACTCGCCTCACCCATGCGTTCTTCAACTGTTCCTTGCCATGAATTTTCATCGTGATTGGAAGTAAATGTCATTACCGCATGCTCGGGACTGTAGTTTTTTTTCACCTCCAAAAGGTGATTTGCCAAATCAGTAGCATTCATGTTGCCTTTTGCCACCTGATTCAGTTTGTGATGTCCGGGCCAATCATAAGACATGTGAAACAACTCGATAAGCGGATAACCGCCCTTGTGGTTACCGTCAGATTCTGCCAACATTACCACGGGCTTAATCGCATTAAGCCGAGCAATGGCTTTTTTCCAAAACGGAATCGAAATGTTGTACGCAGCATCGCACCGATAGCCATCAATGCCAACCTCCTCAACCCAATAGGTCATGTCGTCTTCGAGTGCCTGTAGCATCTCAGTGTTGTCAAAATCAAGTCCTGCAACATCTGTCCAATCCGGATTTGGAGGAATGATATTTCCATTTTCGTCTTTCAGGTACCATTCTGGATGCGCCGAAATCCACGGGTGATCCCAAGCCGTGTGTCCAGCAACCCAATCTAGCATCACAAACATGCCCAATTGATGTGCCTCATCAACCAAGTTTTGAAAATCTTCTAGCGTACCAAACTCAGGATTTACACCCCGATAATCCCGAATAGAATAATAGCTGCCTAAACTCCCCTTTCGGTTTGTTTTTCCAATGGGATGAATGGGCATAAACCATAAAATATCTACACCTAACTCCTTGAGTTGTGGCAAATAGGATTGAAAGGCTTTAAAAGTACCTTCTTCAGTAAACTGACGCACGTTTACTTCGTAAATCACCGCATCCGAAAGGGCTTCGTCAGTAAAAACTAAGGGTTTATTGCTTTCGGGCGTTGACTGGCATGAACTAAAAAATAATCCAAGGGTCAGGAAATATACTAGGGTTCGCATGTTACGGGGTTTTAAATGAAATAAGTTTAATGGATTTTGCAGGTAGTTTTATGGAACTGGTAAGGGATATATGTTCATCAGTAAAAACATCTTGCCCTTTTTCTGCAGTGCCTATACGCTGTGCAAATCTTTCCAAATCAATAGTTTGTGGTTCTTTGTTGGCGTTTAGTATCACCATAATGGTTTTTTCGTCTGTATATCTAAAATAGGTATACAATTCGTTTTTGGGGCTGTAATGCATCGTTTTGCCGTGATGGATTACGGGTTCGTTTTTGCGCCACCTAAATAATCTAGCTGTAAAATCGTAATAGCTGTTTTCAATGTATGTACGCCCTTGAGCAGAAAAAGCACTGCGTGTGTCGTCAGGCCAACCACCGGGAAAATCGCGGCGCAAATCGGCATCGCCATTTTCTTTTAAACCACGCATACCAATTTCAGTACCGTAGTAGGTTTGCGGTACACCACGTACCGTTGCCATAAGTGTCGTAACAATCTTATACTCCCCAATATCGGAAAGTATTTGGTTGATACGTGTGGTGTCGTGGTTTTCCAAAAACACCATAAGATCATTGGGGTTGGCATACAAAAAGTCGTTTTGGAACACCTTGTAAATTTTATTCATTTTTTGATCCCACCAAGGGGTTTCGTCGTTAAAAGCCTCATGTACAGCTTGGTAGAGTGCAAAATCCTTAACATGGGTTACGTGGGAATTAAACCCACTCATGGCAGCAACGGGACTGTCTTTTTGCCAATAGGAAAGATGCACCGGATTCATCACCCAACTCTCAGCAACTATGCTAAAATTCGGATATTCGTCCATAATGGCTTTACTCCATTGGGTAACTTCTTTGGTGCTGTTGTACGGATAAGTATCTACGCGAAACCCAGACAAATCAGCATACTCAATCCACCAAATGGCATTCTGCGTTAGGTATTTGAGCAACTGTGGTTGCTTTTGGTTCAGGTCGGGCATGCTCTCGACAAACCAACCGTTTACCATTTCTTTTTTATCGATTTCGGCAGCATAAGGGTCGGTGAAAATTTCTTTTGCATGAGTTGACGGTGTGAAATTATCCCATTGATTTATCCAGTCTTTGGCGGGCAACTCCTTTATCATATAGTGCTCCAAACTCCAGTGATTGACCACATAATCCATGATAAGTTTCATGTTGCGCTTGCGCAATTCTTCAGCCAATTGCTTGTAGGTTTCGTTGGTACCAAAACGCCTGTCAATTTGATACACATCGCTAGCGGCATACATATGATAAGACCCTTTTGGGTCGTTGTCTTCTACCACAGGCGTGTTCCAAATGGCGGTAACACCTAAGCTTTCGATATAATCCAAATGGTCTATAATCCCTTGTAAATCGCCTCCGTGGCGTGCCCATGGGTCTTGTCGATTTGGTTTGTCCACCAAGTCGGGGTGCGCATCGTTTGAGGGGTCGCCATTAGCAAAACGGTCGGGCATAATCAGATAAATAAAATCTGAACTGTCATATCCTTTACGCTCCGCAGACCCTTCGCGGCGGGGTTTAAGCGTATAGGGAACAGTAATCGTTTTTTTTCCTTTTTGCTTTAATTTTAATTGATAGGTTCCGGCGTTTGTGTTCTTTAAATCGAGATAAACAAACAGATACTTTTCGTTTTCCAGACGAACCACCTCGGATATATTTAGGTCGCGGGAGCTTAGCTCGTAATGCGCCAAATCATCTCCGTATAGCGTTAGCATGAGTGAGGTGTCATGCATGCCTTCCCACCAAAATGGAGGTTCCACTTTGCTTACCTGTGCCGCAAGAGAAAAAGAGATCAGAAGGAAAAGTATTTTTTTCATGACAGCACAGGTTTTGGGGTAGATTTAACAGGATTTCCGTTCAAAAAAACAGCAACTTTATCGCCACTGATTTGTGTAACACTAGCGGAGTTTTTATCCACTTTTAACTGTAAAATGGCACCTCTAAAATTCACTTTAAACGAAAGGGACTCCCAGGCATCGGGCAGTTTGGGCGAAAAATGTATGGCGTTGTCTTTGATGCGCATACCGCCAAATCCTTCAACCACACTTAGCCACGTTCCTGCCATAGAAGTTATGTGAAGTCCTTCGTGTACCTCGGCATTGTAGTCATCCAAATCTAATCGTGAGGTGCGCAAATAAAAGCTATACGCCTGCTCTACCCTGCCCAACGCAGCGGCCAACACCGCGTGAATAGAGGGTGAAAGCGAGGATTCGTGAACGGTAAAGGGTTCATAAAAATCAAAATTCTTTTCAAGTTGTGCTTTAGGAAAATGATCTTCAAAAAAGTAGAATCCTTGTAACACGTCGGCTTGCTTAATGTAAGGCGAACGCAAAATTTTATCCCAAGACCAATGTTGGTTTATGGGGCGTTCTTGAGATGAAATCGCGTCTGTATTGTTGAGTTCTTTATCCAAAAAACCGTCTTGTTGCAAATACACTCCAAGATCTTCATCGTAAGGTAAATAAATCGTTTCCGCAATATGTGCCCATTCTGCAGGCTCCCCATTTTGGATATCTAAACGTTTAAAAATCGCCTCTTGGACAGCTACATCTTTAATTTCTTGCAAGCGAGAAGCCGTATACGCCAAACACCATTTGGCAGCGTAATTCGTATACCAGTTGTTATTTACGTTGTTTTCATACTCGTTTGGACCGGTTACCCCCAAAATAACATAGCGTTTTTTGGCGACCGAATAGCTTACCCGCTGCGCCCAAAAACGCGCGATTCCCACCAAAACATCTATCCCCTTTTCTATGAGGTACTCCGATTTTCCGGTGTAACGCTCATAGGCATACACGGCATAGGCAATGGCAGCATTTCTGTGAATTTCTTCAAAGGTAATTTCCCATTCGTTATGACATTCTTCGCCATTCATGGTTACCATAGGATACAAAGCTGCACCATCCGAAAAGCCTAATTTGGCAGCATTCTCAATGGCTTTTTCCAAATGCTTATATCGGTAATCAAGCAAGTTCTCCGCCACCGATTCGTCTTTGGTAGCCATATAAAACGGAAAGCAATAGGCTTCGGTGTCCCAATAGGTACTGCCGCCGTATTTTTCTCCCGTAAAGCCTTTGGGACCAATGTTTAGTAAAGGGTTTTTACCCGTATAGGTTTGGTTGAGATGGAAGATATTAAAACGAATCCCTTGCTGCGCTTTTACATCTCCAGCAATAGTAATATCTGCCATATGCCAGATGGCATCCCAATGCGCTTTTTGGTTTTTTAGCAGGGCGTCAAAACCTTGTTGTTGTGCGTGGTTTGCTATTTCATAAACATGCTGTTGTTGCTTGGCTTGCGGCTGTTGAAGCGAAGAGCAATAGCCCCCCATTTTCTCGACAGTTACCTTTTGTCCAGCAGCCAATGACGTTTTGTGCACAAACGCAATTCGTCCTGGGGATTCTTCGCAAGAAAAAGTATCCGATTTGTTGTCATCAACAAAAAAAGAAACCGCTTGATAAGTACACACCTCAAATCCCGATTTGTGGGTTTTGGTATGAAGTGCAGCAAAATTCTCATCACAAAATTGTTCTTTTACTTCCCAAAAAGGGTCATCCCAATTGCTATCCTTATTGTGAATGTGTGCATCAATAGTTGGTACGAGGGTAATTTCAGCAGCTTGTTCGTGGAGGGCTACGGTATATCGCATACACCCCAATTCTTCTTGAAATAGTGCCAAAAAACGTTCCGCAATTAGGGTGAGTCGAATCCCGCTAGGGGTAGTAAGGGTAACCTTTCGGGTAAACAATCCATTTTGCATGTCGAGTTCCCTGTAAAAATCATGTACGGTTGCGGTGTTTAGGTCTACCCCTTCGCCATTGCACCACACCTCAATACCAATCCAACTGGGGGCATTGAGTACTTTAGCAAAATATTCTGGATAGCCGTTTTTCCACCAGCCCACTTTGGTTTTGTCGGGATAATAAACCCCCGCCACATAGCTCCCCTGAAAGGTTTTGCCGCTGTAGTGTTCTTCAAAATTGGCACGTTGTCCCATGGCTCCATTCCCCAAACTAAATATACTTTCGGCAGCCTCAACTAGGTTGGGGTCAAAGCGGTCTTCAATAATCTTCCACGCATTAGGTGTGATGTGGTCTAGATTCATGTTAAATGATATTGATTTAGCTTGTTTAGTTGTGTTAGATTTAAATTTTCGGCATTGGGTAAAATAAGATGAGCATTGTGGAGTTCTTCTGGATTGCCTAACCCTACGGCACGCATTCCAGCCAACAATGCCGCCTCAATTCCTGCGGGGGCATCTTCAATAACCACACAATTTTTAGCATGAAGATGCATCTGCTGCGCTGCCTTTTCAAAAACCTCTGGGTTGGGTTTTGATTTTGAAACATCATTGCCGTCAACAATGACATCAAAAACAGCTGTAAGCCCAAGTTTGTCAATAACAAATCGTGCGTTTTTACTCGCCGAGCCAAGAGCAACTTTTAGCGCATTGGCATGTAATTCGTTGATAAGTTCAGAAATGCCAGGCAAAATAGCATTGGGCGTAAGTGCTGCACACAATGCCAAGTATTTTTCGTTTTTACGCTGGGCTACGGTATTTAATTCACTTTCAGTCGCACTAACCCCTGCCCAAACGGCAATTTTAGCAACAGAATCTTTTCGGCTAACCCCTTTTAATTTTTCATTGTCTTCTATTGTTAATGAATAGTCCCATTCTGCCGCAAGGGCTTTCCATGCGGTATAATGGAATTGGGCGGTGTCTACAATTACGCCGTCCAAATCAAAAATCACACCTTTGATATTAGGGTTGGTATCTGATGGCATTTTTTTCTGTGATTAAAAGATTACACAATCCTGAAAGCAGTAAGGAAATTCCTGCGGCTACTAAGGCAAAAATGGGGGCATCACCCATCAAGGCAGCGGCAAAATTTACCCCACCAAGAGCTGCCGTGATTTGAGGCAGTACAATAAATATGTTAAAAATACCCATGCTCATTCCCATTTTGTCGGGGTCTACAACACTCGATAGCATGGCGTAGGGCATGGAGAGAATACTTCCCCAAGCAATACCCACACAGGCAAACCAAAATTTAAGCAGTTCGAGTTGCGGAAAAAGGTACATGGCAATAAATCCAAATCCGCCAACACACAGCGAACCCATGTGAATAAGTTTTCGGTTTATGGTGCGCCTAGAGGTGTATAAACTCAGTAACAGCGCAAACGCCATAGACGACAGCCCATAGACACCCATATTTGACCCCACAAGGTTAGACGCTTTTTGGAAAGCGGTGTTTTCTTCCTGAAAACGAGCTTCGTCTGCAGGTATGGAAAAATCAAAGTTTGCCTCCACAGGAGCAGGGGCATGGTAAACGTGTTCGGTAAGCGCAGGGTTTGCCAAACTCCACATGGCAAAAAAAGCAAACCAGCTAAAAAATTGAATGACACCCAATTTGACCATTGTTTTGGGCATGGTACGGAGATACCCAAAAATCTCTGACAGTAAACTGCCCTCCGACTTCATTTTTTTAAATGCATCAAGATCCTCGGGAGGATATTCTTTTGTGGTAAAAACAGTGTAAAGTATGCTCGTCAAAAACACAAAAGCACCAATAGAAAAGGCAACTTTTACGCTCATGGGGATCACACCTGGTGCAGCAGCATCACTAACACCTAACTCGGAAACCAACCACGGTAAATTACTTGCCACCCAAGTACCTACCCCAATGATTAGGGTTTGCACCACAAATCCATAAGAGCGTTGCTGCTCGGGCAGTTTGTCGGCAACAAGTGCCCGAAAGGGTTCCATACTAATGTTTATGGAAGCATCTAAAATCCACAGACAGCCGACAGCTACCCAAAGTACTGGCGAATGCGGCACAAAAAATAAGGTAACCGAACTGAGTATGGCACCAATAACAAAAAAAGGACGCCTGCGCCCAAATCTAGAATGCCACGTGCGATCGCTTAAAAACCCAATGATGGGTTGTACAATAAGTCCGGTGAGGGGTGCGGCAATCCACAACAGCGGAAGATCATCTTTGGTAGCGCCTAGGGTTTGAAAAATGCGCGACATAAATCCACCCTGCAAAGCAAAGCCAAACTGAATTCCCAAAAACCCGAAACTCATGTTCCAGATGTCCCAAAATTTTAACAACGGTTTCTTCATCTTTAACATATTACTTCAGTCAATCACCATGAAAAAAGCGAATGAGTGTACCAATTAAATACGGTTATAATGTAATGATGGTCTACAAGCTATAATGTTGCGCGGGCAACTGTAAAGACATCAAAACAAAAATGAAGAAGTGTGTTTGTTTTGATGGGGCTAATATAAAAATTTATGTTGAATCACGACGAACAATTTCACAAGGGATCACTTTCGTTATAGAATCCGAAGGCATTTCTTTTTGTTCAATCCTGTCAATGAGTAAGTTAGCTGCTTCGATGCCAATTTGCGTACCATGCTGACTAACCGTACTTAAGGGTGGTGTGGCGTATTTTGAAATCACCCCATCCGTAAAACAAATCACCGAAATATCGTTTGGAATGTGCAATCCAAAGCTGCGAATCACCCGCATAGCAGCTGCAGCATAAATTTCATTTACCGCAAAAATGGCATCAATAGTGGGATTGTTTTTAAGGGCGGCGTGGAGTTCTTCTTCCAAAGCAGGTAAAATGATATCCGAACGTTTGCTGTCTTCTGTTTTGATAATCAAGGTATTATCCAGAGGAATACCGGCATTTTGCAATGCTTTCACATAGCCTTGCGTTCGCAACCTGCCCACACTAACATAATCCTCTGTGGTAACGAGCAGAATAGTTCTGCGACCCTGTTCCAAAAGGTGTTGTGTAGCCAACATCGCTCCTTGCTCATCGTTTACCACCACTTGATCGCAATTGATTTCCGGAGCAGTGCGGTCAAAAAGGACCACGGGCATCCCCTGCTCTATGGTTTGATGAATGTGATGATAGTCTTGTTTTTTTAGGGTTTCCTTAGAAAGCGAAAGAATAAACCCCCCAATAAGGCTATCGGCAAAGGTTTCCATATTGATGACCTCTTTTTCAAACGATTCGTTAGATAGGGAAATAAGCACATTGTAGCCGCGCTCCATAGCCACTTGCTCAACACCTCGAACCACCATAGCAAAAAAATGGTGTACCACCTCGGGAATTATCACACCTATGGTTTTCGTTTTTTTATTCTTCAGACTCAGTGCGATATTGTTGGGACGATAGTTGTAAAATTTGGCAAATGCTTGTACCCGTTGGCGGGTTTCCAGACTAATTTCGTCACTGTTGTTTAGCGACTTGGAAACCGTCGAAACCGATACGCCCAGCTCGTTGGCGAGCTGCTTTAAGGTCATTTTCTTTTTCACAAAATCATATTTTTATGCAAGTATACTGCGAATAACGCAATTTATTTGGGGTAAAATTAACATTTTAAAAGTTATCAACACTACAACGTTTTCGTGGCTTTCGAAAACGTTGTAGTTTGTTCTTGATGATTTATGTGTGTTAAATTAACAAAATCTTTACATAGCTTCGCTCATGAAGAAGTGTGTTTATACTATTTATTAATCTAAACAAACTATATGAAAAAACAAATACAAAACGCTTTGGTTTGCCTGTTGTTTGTCGCCTCTTTTGGGCTGTATGCACAACAAACCGTGAGCGGAGTTGTTACGGATACCTCAGGAAGTCCACTTCCTGCCGTGAATGTGGTGGTCAAAGGAACCACTACTGGAGTTTCTACAGATTTTGACGGAAACTATTCCATTTCCGTTGCCAATGGCAGCGTGTTGGTGTTTTCGTCAATTGGGTTCGAAACCCAAGAACTTACCGTTTCGGGGGCTACATTAAATGTTAGCCTTACAGAGTCGGCTTCTGAACTCGACGAAGTAGTGGTGATTGGGTATGGTACCACAACCGTTAAGGATGCAACAGGATCTGTTTCAAGTATAACTACAGAAGACTTTAACCAAGGGGCTATTGTTTCGTCTGACCAATTGCTTACGGGAAAGGTTGCCGGGGTAGTGATTACCAACAGTGGTGGTGCACCCGATGCAGCACCAAACATTCGAATTCGTGGCGGGGCATCACTTTCTGCAGAAAACAGCCCGTTAATTGTTATTGATGGAGTGCCACTAGATGTAGTAACTCCTGCAGGTGTTGGAAACCCATTATCGCTAGTAAATCCTAACGATATTGCCAGCTTCTCTATTTTAAAAGATGCTTCAGCTACGGCAATCTATGGGTCGCGTGCATCAAATGGAGTTATCCTTATTACGACCAAAAAAGGGACATTGGGCGAGACCAAATACAACTTAAGCATGTCTGCGTCTGTAAGTGAAGTTAGCGAAAAACTTGACTTAATGGATGGCCCAACCTTTGAGCGTTTTATTAACGAATACCACCCAAGCTATGCTAATTTGTTGGGGGTGAATGGTGTCATGTACAATACGGATTGGCAGGATGCTGTATTCCGTACGGCATACAGTTCAATTTTGAATTTCTCTGTGGCTGGAAGTGTAGAAGACAAAACGCCGTATCGTTTTTCGATAGGGCAAACTGGCAATCAAGGTTTGGTTGAAACAAATGACTACGAGCGCTTAAGCACAACATTTAGGATTACGCCAAGCTTCTTTGACGACGACTTAAAAGTAGATTTTAATGCCAAAGCCTTCTATGTAGATAAAAATGCTGTTGATGAAGGAGGTGCTTTAGGAAACATTGTAAGTATGGACCCTACTAAACCTATTTATGATGACAGCAGTGCATTTGGTGGCTATTACCAAGGCACACGACAAGATGGGGAGCTAACCGTTTTAGATGGCACCTGGAATCCTGTTGCTATGTTAATGCAACGTCAACGTCCAGAAAAGCTACTTCGCATTTTGACCAATGTTGAATTGGATTATTCGCTTCCGTTTGCTGATGGATTACGTGCTGTACTCAATCTAGGTTTAGAAAAATCGGATGCGGATATCCGTGAAACCTACGACCAAAATGCAATAGCAACCTATAAAGTGGGGCGCTTTAATTCGGGAGAAAACTACCGCGAAGACCAAAGCATTACTAACAAAACTTTAGAGGGGTATTTGTCTTATGCTAGAGATTTTGATGGCATGTTACAATCTATGGACGCACAAGTGGGCTATTCGTATCAAAATTTTTTAAACGAAGGCACAAAGGAATTGTACCGTTACAATGAAACAACTGGAGCAAGGGAGGTTTTGCCAAATGAAAACAATCCGACAAATCGTTATTTTACAGAGCTAAATTTACAGTCGTTCTTTGGGCGTACCAACTTAAATTTTGCAGGTAAGTATTTGGTTACGCTTTCGGTTCGCGCAGATGCTTCTTCGCTATTTGCTGAAGAAAATCGTTGGGGTATTTTCCCTGCTGCGGCTGTAGCATGGCGATTGAGTGACGAAACCTTTATCGAAGACCTCAATATTTTTGACAATCTAAAACTACGTGCAGGTTGGGGAGAAACAGGACAATCAAATATTTCAGGTGCTGTGGGCTACTATCCCTCTAATCCATTTTTCCAAATTGGCTCCGCCACAAGTAAATATTTACCGGGTGAGAATTTGTACAATGCTCTTATGTTTAATCCAAACCTAACTTGGGAAAAAACAACCACCATCAATGCGGGGGTTGACTTTGGGTTGTTTAACGGAATACTATCCGGTTCTTTTGATGTATTTAAACGCGATACTGATGATCTTCTTGCTAACGCCCCTGTTCCTCCGGGACAAGCACCAGCGAGTAGTTTTATTGATAATATTGGTAGTACTGAAAGTGAAGGTTTTGAACTGATGCTTGATGTTCAAGTAGTGGATACCCAAAACAGCAGCTTAAATGTTTTTGCTAACGGCGCTTATGCTAAAACAACGGTTACTGACCTAAACGGCATTACACAAGTTGGTGCAGGCGGTGGGTTGCCAATTGGTACTGGAACGTTTTTATTACGCCATGCGTTAAACCAACAGGCGGGTGCTGCATGGGTGTTTCGTCAAATGTATAATGAAGCGGGCGAGCCGGTTTACAACGCATTTGCAGACCTAAACCAAGACGGTGTCATTACCAATGACGACCGTTACTTGCGACCCATGCGTCCAAACTACACGTTCGGGTTTGGATTTAACTTTAATTACAAAAAGTTATCGTTAAGCTCTAGCCTAAGAGGGCAATATGGCGGACAAGTATACAATGCCAGAAGGCTAACATCTGGATTTATACAACGTCCAGTTCCTGTGAATACACAAGCTTTAAGCAACGTATTAGACTTTTACAGTGGAGCTGCTAACCCGCTCATTTATGATCAGAAAGGGAATGTACCTTTCTCTGACTACTTCTTAGAAGATGCGAGCTTTATTCGCTGCGAGAACATTACACTTGGTTATGCGTTTGAGCCGCTTAACAACGGCACGCAAATTCAAGCTTCTTTTACGGTAAACAACGCGTTTCTTATTACCAAATATTCGGGTCAAGACCCTGAAAACTTTGGCGGCATAGACAACAATTTCTATCCACGACCACGTGTGTTTACACTTGGACTAAACTTTGACTTTTAATCAAGATAAACATGAAAAAAATACTATTGATCTTTTTTGTTGCAACGCTAGCGGTTAGCTGTGTTGATGACTTAGATACCAAGCCGGAAATTGAATTGACCCTAGAGGAATTGCTTAAGCAAGACCCCAATGCGGTTAATGGAATTTTATCGCGCTTATACGGTTCTTTTGCCTTATCAGGTGCCGATGGTCCGGGCTCTTCGGATATTGATGACGACCCAGGTGAATCTCCTTTTTTACGCGGTATAGTAAATCTGCAAGACTTTACTGCCGACGGACTTAAAAACCGTTGGGGCGATGATGGCTTAGACCAATTGACGACCACGTCTAACTGGGATGAAAACAATAAATTCTTCCGTTATATGTATAACCGAATTTATTATACCATTCCACAAGCAAACAACCTAATCAATGTATTGGGTGGTATCGAGGTGGAAAACAAATCGCAGATAGAGGGCGAAGTACGTTTCTTACGTGCTTTGGCGTACTACTATTTGATAGACTGCTTTGGAAAAGGTGTTTTGGCAACCGAAGAGAATTTCGGTCAGTCTGCACCCCTACCTGAAGTATCACGCACACAGCTTTACAACTATGTGGAAAGCGAGCTACTTGCTGTTGAGGGCTTGTTGGCAGATACCAATTCGTACGGTAGAGCCGATAAAGCCGCTGCACAGTTTTTGTTGGCGCGCTTGTATTTGAATGCGGAAGTCTATACGGGCACAGCACAATTTGACAAAGCATTAAGCTATGCCGAAAAGGTAATTACTGGAAGTGGACACACGCTTGCGTCAGAGTTTTTGCAAAACTTCTCTGGTGACAACCACACTTCACCTGAAATTATTTTCCCGCTCATTGCTGACGCTGACGTAAGCCAGAGCTATGGAAACACCACATATATTGTAAACGGAAGTCTTTCGGGTGACACCATGACCCTTTCAGATTACGGAGCTAAAGACGGCTGGGGAGGTCACCGTGCCTCAAAAGGATGGTACGGGCTTTTTGCCGCAGATGCTGCTGGTTTGGCTGCTTCTTCTGACAAACGTGCGCATTTGTTTTGGACAGGTGGTCATGCTTACGAAATGGATGACTATAAAGAGTGGACAAATGGTTTCCCCTCGATTAAGTTTAGAAATAAAGCCTTCACGAATCCTACGGGAACCAACACGAGTTTTTCTAGTACGGATTTCCCACTATTCCGCCTAGCTGATGCATACTTGATGTATGCTGAAGCCCATGTAAGCGGTGGTGGTGGTTCTGCAGCTACGGCTCTTCAATACGTAAATGATGTGCGTACACGCGCTGGAGCTGCTGCCATTACGGCTGCTGAACTCACAGCCGACTTTATCTTGGATGAACGCGGGCGCGAACTCAATTTTGAGGGGGTGCGTCGTTCCGACCTCATCCGAAATGGAAAGTTCACTGGCGGAAGCTATACCTGGCCTTGGAAAGGAAACAATGTTAGTGGAGCATCTATTTCAGATGACTATAAATTGTTCCCCATCCCGCAACGCTCTTTAGAAGCAAACCCTAACCTAACACAAAATCCTGGATACTAAAACTTAAAAAAATGAAAACTGAATTTAAAAACCTTTTAATAAAAATCGTACTTCCGGTGGCACTATTATTTGTTGCTGTTGGTTGTGAAAATGAAGATGATGGACCATTATTTACGGTTCAAGAACCAAGTGAAACCGTTGGTTTTGTTAATGACTTTTTGGGTGAATATTTAATATCCCCAGAAACCAAAGACAACATTGCTGAACGTTTGCTTTGGAACACCCCATCATTTGGTGGTGTAACTGCTGTTGACTTTAAAATTGAAGGCTCAAACACCGACCAATTTAACAGTACAGATGCTGGATATTTTACTGCTAGTAC
>JBMYLU010000003.1:0-16811 GCA_049596595.1 Flavobacteriaceae bacterium
ATCTGTGGTTTTATCAGCAAACAAACGGTTTGAAATACCAGAACTTAGCAATTGTTCGAGGTTATAACGGCAGGTGTTAAAGGTTCCGAAATTTGAACTGATGGTTTGCCCCTGAACGGTAAGTTGAATTTCATCTGCCTCGACACCAGATCCCATAGACGCATAGAATTGGTGCGTATTTCCACCACCACGTGCTGGTGGTCCACCACGACCATCAAAGAAAGTAACTTTAATGCCATGCTTACGCGAAATTGCTGTAAGCTCCTCTTTGGCTTTAAATATACTCCAGTTAGCCATTAAGTAGCCTCCGTCTTTAGTACCGTCTGAAAAGCCAAGCATTATGGTTTGCTTATCGCCACGAGAACTCAAATGCTCGCGATAAACAGGGTTTGAATACACTTTGTCCATCACTTCAACGGCAATTTTTAAATCGGGAATGGTTTCAAAAAGCGGTACTACATCTACTGTAGGAGATGCCCAATCACTCAAACGAATCATGGCAAATACTTCAAAAATATTTTGTGCGGTTTGATTGTTTGAAATGATGTAACGGTTACAACCTGCCTCTCCATTGGTTTGCTGTATGGTTTTAATTGCACGTATAGAACCTAATGCCTTGTGCACCGTTTCGTCTTTAAAAGCGTCTGGGTCAACATCCCCTTTTAAAGAAGTTAAAAAGGCTATACGCTCGTCCTCAGAAGCATTTTTGTAATCAAAAGAGGCATCGGTAATTCCTTCTTTATTCGTATGATCAAGTAAGGTCAAAAATGCATCGTGATGCACACGAGAATCTTGACGAATATCTAAACTGGCAAAGTGATAACCAAAGACATTTACTTTAGCGATAAAATCACGCAATTCGTTTGAAAATAATCCGTGGTAATCGGACTCAACCTTTTCCAAAATTTCGTTCAGCCTATTTTTTAAATCCGCAAGGGAAATTTCGGGTGATTTTTCAAGCTTAAAAATGCTGTTGTACAATTTACGCTCAACATCTAGCACAAGCGCTTCTACTCCTGCAAAAGTCAATCGCCTACGGAGTTTTCGGATATCTCTATAATAGTTTCGAATAACACTGCTGCGCAGCAGTTGCGCAGTCTTAAGTGTAATTTCGGTTGTTACAAAGGGGTTTCCATCTCTGTCTCCGCCCGGCCAAAAACCAAGTTTAACAGATTGGCTAGAAAAAGGTTCATAGCTAAAAATATGACGTTGTAAATACGCTTGTATTTCGCCTATCGACGGATAAAAAACATTACTTAAATACCAAATTAAACTACGTGCCTCATCTAATGGCGTAGGCTTTTTCTTTTTGAAAAATGGAGTTCGTCCCAATTGCGCAAGAAGCAATTTGATTTCTTGCAAATCGTTGGATTGAATACTTTTACCCAAATCGGTAATAATCCCCAAAACGGAACCCGGATAGAATTGTGTGGGGTGTGCCGTGAGTACAGGTCGAATACTGATCTCCTTTAAAAGAGATTTTAAATCAGTAGTTTTTTGTTTTGACTGAGCTTCCTCTTTAAGGTTTCGAAGTGTTCCAATGCCACTCATGTTATTTACACGGGCAAATGCAGCATCCTCAACAGCGTCAAAAAGCACTACTCTTCGCTCAATAAATTGGATAAAACGGAAGAGTAAATCTGTTTGTTGTTCCTTGGAATAATCAGGATAATAACGAGCAAAAAAATCCTCAATTATTGTCTTCGGGTCTAATCCATTGTCGTAGCCCTCGGCACAACTGTTCGAAAAAAGGGGTAGTAACGTTGCCGTATTCGTGATTTTGGAATACGGCAATGTTGAAAAAATACTATCGTATAACTTAAATTTAGAGAGAACGCTACTATCAAAGCGTTCTAGCTTGGTTTTTGGATTCAAGGGTATTAATTAAGATCGTTAAAAATAGTGTGCATTAAGCGTTTTTTATCATTGATGCTCTCTTCAAGAGAAATCATGGTTTCTGTACGCAGAATTCCGTCAATATCATCAATTTTAAAAATAATTTCTTTGGCATGTTCTGTAGTTTTTGCACGAATTTTACAGTAAATGTTAAACTTTCCTGTGGTAATGTGAGCTACGGTAACATAAGGAATCTCTCGAAGTCGTTCCAAAACATATTTGGTTTGGTGTGTTTTCTCAAGATAAATACCTACGTAAGCAATAAAAGAATAGCCCATTTTATTGTAATCAAGTGCGAGAGAAGAACCTTTAATAATACCTGCATCTTCCATTTTGCGAACGCGAACGTGTACGGTGCCGGCAGAAATTAAAAGACGCTTGGCAATGTCCGTGAAGGGCGTACGCATGTTATCGATTAGAATATCTAAGATTTGGTGATCTATATCATCTAATTTGAATTTATTCATAATTATATTTTTTGCAAAAAAACAAAAAAATCATTGAATATTATGGGTCAAAATCGAAAATTTAATGTGAATATTGTGTTAAATTTAACAAATCTGCTAACCAAATAGCATTGCCACCGGCAATAATGTCCTGTTGTAGCTCTATATCCTTGCCTATCAAATCAACCATTTTATGTCCCTTTAAATGTTGTAACTTACCTATACTGTGGATGATAGGAATAAAGTCAACCTTTTCATTATCTAAAGTTTCAACAAATTGTAACGCTATATCTAAAGAATTGCCCTTTTGCTTGACATTTTTTATCAAAACATCCACAAAAGACTTTTCCACTTCGGGGATGGCAGTATATTCATCCGGCGAAAAACGGTTTTCAGCAATGCTTTCCAGCGCTTTTAGCAGTGAAAAACCAAACCACTTTCGTGTATTTTCACGGGCATAGTCCTCACCTACTTGACCACACTCAAACAAAAGTGTAGGTGTTCCCTGACTGGTAAAATAATCGCCCATACAGTTTTGATTAAAACTATCATCGTACCTCCCCACCTGATTGGGAATATGTTGTTGCAAGCCCTTGTTTATATGCCCGATGATACCCATAGCACGCGTCCTAGCGGGAGTAATCGCTTTCGATGCATCGGCAGCGGGAGCTAAAAAAGACAACATACAGGGATGTCCGTTTACACCGAAAATCGTCCGCTGATCGTGCAGGTTAAAGCAATAATCAGGTTTGAATGTATTGTAAATTTCAACAAGTAATTGGGATTCGGGTTGGGTTTGTTGCACGGCATCTCGGTTTAAATCCACTTGATTGGCATTTACACGCGTGTAGGCAACTGCTCCATCGGGGTTGAGCGTTGGGATGATTTTAAGCGTAAAAGGTGCTAAAATCGCTGGATTTAGCTTTAAATAGCACAATACATCCAACAATCCCTTAGTAGAAGTGGACTCATTGCCATGCATTTGTGACCACATAAGAATTTTAATCGGCCCAGAACCCATGTCAATTTCGTGAATGGGACGTTTCTCAACACTTACACCAATTTGCTTAGCACCAAGATGTTGAATAAGCTTCTGGATGGATTGTGGCGTAATCTGTCTTCCCTTTATGGTTTTTGCGTCGAGTTGTGGTTGTATGTCTAAAAAAGCATTCATTGTTTGCAAATGTAAATCCAATTCAGTTTACAATTGAATACACGCATTATTTAATTTTGTAAACAGTTTTTCGTTTCTAATGTTTACAACTTGATACAATTTTACAAAATATACACACATAATTTATTAACTTACTTGTTTTATGTTGTTTGGATATAAAAAATAAAGCTTAAGTTTAATATAAATTGTGTTCTTTTTAGCGTTATATTTGAGTTTTAAAGGTATTTACAAAACTATATTTACATTTGTAATTGATGAATTTGGTTGCGCGTATTCGAAATGTAATTGAGGAAAGTGAGTTAAGTTCTGCTGCTTTTGCCGATAAAATTGGCGTACAGCGTTCTTCGATTTCACACATTCTTTCGGGGCGAAACAAGCCCAGTTTGGACTTTATCCTAAAAGTGCTTGACGCCTTCCCTACCCTAGACTCCGACTGGTTGCTGTTGGGGAAAGACAGTTCACAAACGCCAAACGCGCCAATTCCATCATCTTTATTCCCCGAAGAAGTACCCAAAGAGTCTGCACAAAAAGAAATCGTACAGCCCTCATCTCTTCAACATGAAGAAATCCAAGAAGCGCATACATCCTCAGACAAAGAAGTAGAACGCGTAACCGTTTTTTATACCGATGGCACTTGTAGTACCTACACCAATAAAAAGTGATATTTTTGGGACATGAAAATTGTCCTTAGCACTACCCTTTTAGTCCTTTTAAGTTCGTGTTTCACTCCCGAGCGCAACTGTAAAGATTTCCAAACAGGAACCTTTGCTTTTACCTCTGTTGTTTTGGGCGATACGCTGACCACAAAATTTACCCGCACCGATAGCCTAGAAGTAGATTACTACCTAAACCGCGTGGATAGCTCCAGCGTACGTTGGCTTAACGATTGTGAATGTATTGTAAAAAAATTACGTCCGCTTTCGTATCAGGAATCCAAAGCGGTGCATATGAAAATACTAACCACCAAAGACAACACCTATACCTTTGAATATAATTTGGTAGGCGACGAAGGAAACAAACAACGTGGAACGGTAACCAAACTTAGCAACTGATGGATTTTTTATTTACTCCAGAAGCGATTTCTTCCCTGTTAACACTAACGTTTTTGGAAATTATTTTAGGAATTGACAATGTGGTGTTTATTTCCATTGTTGTGGGGAAACTCCCCAAAGAAAACCAAAGAAGAGCAACCAATATTGGATTACTGCTTGCACTGGTTTTGCGCATTGCGTTGCTGTTTGCCATTTCGTGGCTGATTGCCATGCAATCCACCTTATTTAAGGTTTCAAACGCCGTTGTGCACGCTGCCGTAAATGGGCAGTCGTTGATATTGTTTGCTGGTGGACTTTTTCTACTCTATAAAAGCACTAAGGAAATTCACGAAAAAATAGACCACGCTGGAGAAAAGAAAGAAAAAGCAGGCAATAACGCTGCAAACACCATGGGCAAAATACTACTTCAAATCATTCTGATTGATGCTGTTTTCTCTGTTGATTCCATTTTAACAGCCGTGGGGATGACCAATGGCATAGACGGCGCGTTATGGATTATGATTATCGCCGTGGTGATTTCCATTCTTGCCATGATGCTCTTTGCACACCCGGTTACGCGCTTTGTACACCAACACCCTTCGTTGCAAATTTTAGCGCTTTCGTTTCTTATTCTTATTGGGTTTATGCTTATTGCAGAGGGTGCACACCTGTCGCATCTAGAAGTTTTGGGTACAAGCGTAGGTGCTATTCCAAAAGGCTATTTGTATTTTGCCATTGCCTTTTCACTGTTGGTGGAGTTTTTAAATATGCGGTTTAGGAAGAAAAAAGCGAAGATTTAGGCATTTCACTTTTTAAGTTTATATTGCCCTCTAGCGCAAGCCCCCTTGTCAGCAGAAAGAGGTCTACTATCATGCCAAGAAAACTATAAAATAACACTAGACAAAGCCCTGTTTGCCGGCAGGCAGCAGGCTTACGCTAGCAGGAATAGGTGAATAACCCAAAAGAAATCGCTAATTTGCAACCCCCGCCAAAACCTTAAGAAAAGTGCGTATCTTCACCCACACTACTCATGGTCAATACCGTTATCCACAAGCTGTACAAAAATTCGTGAATGAACAGACAAATAGTAAAGTCATACATTAAGGAATATAAAAGCCAATTTGATTTTGTAAACCAACAAGAGATTTACAAATGGAAAGCTGTAAAGCAATTTCAAGATAATTGGGACATTAATGCGGCTGACTTTTACTCCATGTTGGATCATTCATTAAAATTGGTCGCCAACCTACTTGATTCGGGGCAATATTTTCCGAAACGAATGCTACTTAAAAACACGGAAGCAGCACCTGAAAAAACCAGAACACTTTTCAAATATCTCTTTGACGAAGATTATGATATATTTGAAAGAATTGAACTTTTTCGTTCCGACTTCAAAAGATTGAATGAAGAGAATTTTACAGATTTAAAAGATTATCAAGACCATAGAGCCGTAATAGTTTACTTGGCTTTGCGTTATCCCGAACGATATTTTTTCTATAAGCAAAGAATGTTTAAGTCATTCGCAGAAAAAATTGACTATTCGTACAAGCCAGTTGCTGGAAGAATAGAAAACATTGGACAATTTCAAACGCTATGTAATCTTATAAAACACGAATTATCAAATGACCAAGAACTTTTAAAACTGCATAAAAATAGAATTTCAGACAATTGTTATTATGACGAAAATCTAAATATTCTCACACAAGATTTTGTTTATGCTGTGGTTAACCATTTAGAACCAAAAGAAATTGTAAGGTATAAAACAACAAACCAAACGGAACCGACAAAACTTCAATCGTCCGAAATTACTTTGACAGAAACAGAAATTGACTTTACGCCAAGAACTGTTAATCACTTACAGAACAATATTGAAAACAAGAGAATTGGAGATTTAGGAGAGCTTTGGGTAATTGAACAAGAAAAACAAAAATTGGAACAAGCCAATAAACCGAAATTGGCAAAAAAGGTAAAACACGTAGCAAAGGAAAAAGGAGATGGATTAGGCTATGACATTCTTTCTTTTGACACAAACGGAAATGCGATTTATATTGAAGTTAAAACAACAAAAGGAAACGTAAATTCAACATTTTACATTACAAGAAACGAATTAGAGAAAAGTAAAATTGAAAAAGATAATTACCGCCTTTACAGAGTGTACTCGTTTGATGACGAATCTGAAAATGCAGAGCTACTCATTATTAAGGGGGATTTATCAAACCTTTGTGAAATTCCGCTGACTTATAAAGTGAATATGAAAAAAGCCAATGGGTAACAATTGCATAAAACGATAATAGATAACGGTTATACCAGACCGTTAGCTAACCCTCGTGCCAAGAAAACTATAAAATAGCACAAGACAAAGCCCTGTATGCTCTCAGGCAGGCTTACGCTAGAAGAGGGGATAAATGAATTTAAACTCCGAACACCGATTTTAGAAGTTTTAAGTAAGATAAGTCACGCATTTCTCCTGTCTGCAGCTAGGCAAGAACGCACTATAGTTGACAGGTCTGAAATCGTTAATCGGTGTTCCTTGTTCTTAAATCAATAACCCGAATAAAGAAAGATATTGTTCCAAACCTTCCAGATGGGAAGACAAGCATTCGCCTGGGGATATTTAGGAAGAAAAAAGTTGCCCCCTAAAGCTCCAAGCTTATTTGCCCTTCGTTGTCGTCTTGGGGTGGCGATACTTCTTCCGCCTCGGTTTCTATTTCCGTGGTTTCTATCTCAGGTTCGGGTGTATAGGGTAAGGGATCGTTAGCCTCAATGCGTTTTAGCTTTTCGGTCGTCAATTGATTCCCCATTGCCTTAATCCCTTTAGGGGCAATAAAATCTTCAAATGATACTTCTTGTGGGGCTTTTGCTTCTGCCCCTCTAGGCTTAACAAAATGTAGCGTACATACGGGTCTCCAGTCTGTAGAAAACCACTCCAACCTTATTTTATTTCCCTCTTTTAAGAAATGTTCTTCTTTGTCGGGAGCCTCTATCAAAAAACGTTTTCCAAAATAGCGGTCTTTGGTGCCGTCAAAATACACTGTGGAAAGGGGTTTCTGCGGCTCCCATTTTTCCAAAACCAGCATATCTGGCGGAAAATGCATGCTCAAATCTGGAATTTGGGTTTTCACTACTCCCGATTGGGTAACAATCAAAATACGGTCTTCGCCCTTAAAGGCACCCAACAAACGTCCGCGTTCATCGGCGTTAAGGCGTTGAACGGTTTCATCAAACCAAATTTTTCGAGGTTTAAGAGTAGAAACGCCTTCCTCTTTTAAATCCACACGTTTAATGGCATATTTGGTCACCGTATTTCCACGTACACCCCTGCCCTTTACCACCAAATCGGCAAAATCCAAATCCCATTTTAGTTTTTTGATAGCCCCGCTTTGACGCAAGTGAATGGTTACCACCTCTGCTTCCCCATTGGGATTTGCTGAAAAATAATGCACCTTAGATTGCGGACTGCCATTGGTGAGGTCGTAGTGTTTGTCTCTGGTTACCCCTGTTACCGCAAAGCGTTTGATGTATGAAGTACCCCCACGCCCATCTTGGTAAATCATGTTGTATATGGTGCGTTTGTCTTTCTTCTTAAACACCGCAACGTGAATGATGTTTTTACCCACAAAAGTTTTACTTTCCACTTTGGTAACCATCATTTTTCCGTCAGCGGTAAAGACAATTACATCATCAATATCGGCGCAATCGGTAACATATTCGTCTTTACGCAACGAAGTACCCACAAAACCTTCTTCTCTGTTCACATACAGCTTGGTGTTTCGCATGACCACTTTTCGGGCATCCACATCTGCAAACACCGACAGTTCCGTTTTGCGCTCTTTTCCTTCGCCATAAGTCTTTTTAAGGCGTTTAAAGTAGTCCACGGCAAACTCCACAATATGCGCCAAATCATAGGCTACTTGGTCGAGTTCAGCTTCTAAAGCTTCAATTTTTTGTTGTGCTTTATCCAAATCGAATTTAGAAATACGCTTGATGCGAATTTCCGTTAAGCGCACCACATCATCATCTGTAACCGCACGTTTTAAATGAACAATATGCGGTGCCAATCCCTCGTGAATGGCTTTGAGCACACCCTCCCAGGTGTCAACTTCTTCAATATCCCGATAGATACGGTTTTCAATAAAAATGCGTTCCAGCGAGGCAAAATGCCATTGCTCTTCAAGCTCCTCTTTTTTTACTTCGAGTTCGGAACGAAGCAACTCCAACGTATGGTCGGTAGAACGGCGAAGCATTTCAGACACCCCAATAAAATTGGGTTTGTTGTCTTCAATCACACAGCCCAATGGCGAAATGGAAGTTTCGCATGCTGTAAAGGCAAAAAGAGCATCTATGGTCTTGTCGGGCGAAACATTTGGGGGCAAATGGATTTTAATCTCCACTTCAGCAGCCGTGTTGTCTTCAATTTTTTTGATTTTGATTTTTCCCTTGTCGTTTGCCTTAAGAATGGAATCTATCAGCGAAGAGGTTGTGGTGTAAAATGGAATTTCATTAATCACTAGGGTTTGCTTGTCTTCTTGTGTAATGCGCGCACGCACCCGAATCTTTCCACCTCTAAGACCATCGTTGTAATTGTCAGCATCCATAACACCGCCAGTAGGGAAATCGGGCAGTAGCGTAAAGCGTTTACCTTGTAAATGCTTTATAGAAGCATCAATAAGCTCGTTAAAATTGTGTGGGAGTATTTTGGTGGATAAGCCTACGGCAATCCCCTCACCGCCTTGCGCGAGTAACATTGGAAATTTTACGGGCAAATGGATGGGCTCTTTCTTACGTCCGTCATATGAAAGTTGCCATTGCGTCACTTTGGGGCTATAGACCACATCGAGGGCGAATTTGGAAAGCCGTGCTTCAATATAGCGTGAAGCCGCAGCAGAATCGCCGGTAAGGATATTCCCCCAGTTTCCCTGCATGTCTATAAGCAAATCTTTTTGCCCAATCTGCACCATGGCATCTGAAATGGAAGCATCACCGTGCGGGTGGTATTGCATGGTGTGTCCAACAATGTTTGCCACTTTGTTGTAACGCCCATCGTCTAAGTCTTTCATGGAGTGCAGTATACGACGTTGCACGGGCTTAAATCCGTCCTCAATCGCTGGAACGGCACGCTCCAAAATCACATACGAGGCATAGTCCAAAAACCAATCCTTGTACATGCCCGTAACACGTATCAACTGATCGCCTGAAATGTGTTGCTCGTCGTTCATGCCTCTACTTTGTCTAACTCTACTTTAAGATTATCGATGATAAATTCTTGCCGCTGCGGGGTGTTTTTACCCATATAAAATGACAACAATTCGTCTATGGTCATGTTTTTATCCAACATCACAGGGTCTAAGCGAATATCGTCACCAATAAAATGCTTGAATTCATCGGGGGAAATTTCACCCAATCCTTTAAATCGGGTAATCTCGGCTTGTTTGCCCAGTTCTTCTAAGGCATTGATGCGCTCTTGCTCCGAGTAGCAGTAAATCGTTTTCTTTTTGTTGCGCACCCGAAACAGCGGGGTTTGCAAAATATAGAGGTGACCGTCTTTGATAAGCTCCGGGAAAAACTGCAAGAAAAAGGTAATCAATAGCAACCGAATGTGCATACCATCAACATCGGCATCAGTGGCAATTACAATGTTGTTGTAGCGCAAATCCTCCATGGATTCCTCAATGTTGAGGGCTGCCTGCAACAGGTTAAACTCCTCGTTTTCGTATACAATTTTCTTGGACATGCCGTAGGAATTCAAGGGCTTTCCACGAAGGCTAAACACCGCCTGAGTATTTACATCCCTAGACTTGGTGATGGAACCACTTGCCGAGTCGCCCTCGGTGATAAAAAGCGTAGATTCCAAACGGCGGTCTTTTTTGATATCGCCCAAATGCACCCGACAATCCCGCAATTTCTTGTTGTGTAGGCTTGCCTTTTTAGCACGTTCACGCGCCAATTTTCGAATCCCCGAAAGTTCTTTGCGCTCCTTTTCGGCCTGTAAGATTTTACGCTGTAGTGACTCGGCGGTTTCCGCATTTTTATGGAGGTAGTTGTCAAGGTACTTCCCAACAAAGTCATTGATATAGGTGCGCACGGTAGGCAAATCGCCCCCCATATCTGTAGAACCCAATTTGGTTTTGGTTTGCGATTCAAATACCGGCTCCATCACCTTAATGCTAATCGCAGAAATGATGGATTTACGAATATCAGACGGGTCAAACTGCTTGCCGTAAAACTCCCGAATGGTTTTGACCAACGCCTCACGGAAGGCCGTTTGGTGCGTACCGCCCTGAGTGGTGTGCTGTCCGTTTACAAAAGAATGGTATTCTTCGTTGTACTGGGTTTTGGAGTGTGTAATGGCAACTTCAATGTCATCGCCTTTGAGGTGAATCACCGGATAGAGAAAATCCTCGGTATTGTTGTTGTCCTCGAGTAGATCTTTAAGTCCGTTTTTAGAGACGTATTTTTCTCCGTTAAAAACAATAGTCAATCCCGGATTGAGGTAGACATAGTTTTTGAGCATTTTTGCAACATACTCGTGGCGGTAGCGGTACTTTTTAAAAATGGAATCGTCGGGAACAAAAGAAACGCCCGTTCCGTTGCGCTTTGAAGAAGGTGTTAATTCAGACTCCTCTTCTAAAGTTCCTTGATTAAAACGTGCCCTTTTGAGTTGCCCCTCACGAACAGAATAAACCATAAACTCCGTAGAAAGTGCATTTACTGCTTTGGTACCTACCCCATTAAGCCCAACAGACTTTTTAAAAGCACGGGTGTCATACTTTCCACCTGTATTCATTTTGGATACCACATCTACCACCTTCCCTAGTGGAATACCTCGTCCGTAGTCACGCACAGAAACCCTGCCTTCATTGATGTTGATTTCAATGGTTTTGCCTGCACCCATCACAAACTCGTCTATGCTGTTGTCGAGTACTTCTTTCAGCAAAATATAGATGCCATCATCGGGAGAGGAACCGTCGCCAAGTTTCCCGATATACATCCCTGGACGCATACGGATGTGCTCTTTCCAATCGAGGGAGCGTATATTGTCTTCGTTATATTGGGTGGCTTGTGGCATGTGCGCTAATTTATAACAACAACTCAAAAAAATACAGTAACCGCTAGTAAAGAAATTAACAAATACGAAGAGGAATTGTTAAAAGGCTGATGCAGAGGATTCTTATTCCTTTTTTTATTAACTTAGCGGTAAACAAACCCAAATCTGTTCAAACCGAATTCGCCTACGATTTTCTTTTTTTACAGTTTACAGGGTTTAGATATACAACTTCTGGTGCTTATTAGTGACACATACCTATTATAAATGCTTCACAGAAGCACGCTACAAAAATATTTATACAGAATAATAAGACTTAACATGTAAACTACTAAAAATGGCTACTACAATAAAATGCTCAAAATGTGCCAAATTGAATTCGATTGAAGCTCGCTATTGTTCTCAATGTGGATATGAATTGGTTATGGAAAAAATAATTGAGGACGTTGAATCAAAGACTTTCAACAAAAAGGAAAAGAAAAAGAAGAGTCTTTTACCAAGAATTATTGGAGCAGTTGCTTTTGCAGTTTCCTTTATTGCCGCTCAACAGTATTTTTCCAAAACAAATTTTATTGACAAAGCACTGATGGAAGTTTCCAGTGAAATAAATGAAAATTGTCCTTTTATGGTAGATAATCAAACCCGATTGGATAACACTTCGGCGCTACCAGACAAGGTATTTCGGTACAACTACAACTTGGTTCATTTGGAGAAAAATGAAGTTGACATCAATGAACTTAAAGAATATCTAATGCCAAATAATATAAATGATGTTACAACCAACCCCGACATGAAAGATTTTAGAGAAAATGATGTTACAATGGCTTATAGTTGCGAAGACAAAAACAGTATATTTCTTTTTAAAATAAGCGTTACTCCTGATATGTATAAATGATCCCCTCTGGTGCGCCTGCGTACCTATTTTAGTGGTAATACGTTAAAGAACACCCTACACATTAAACCTAAAGTGCATCACATCACCGTCCTTTACGGAGTAGTCTTTTCCTTCGACCCTAGCCTTTCCGGCTTCTTTGGCTTTTTGTTCAGAGCCTAGGGCGTCGTAATCGGCAAAGGAAATCACCTCCGCACGGATAAAGCCTTTTTCAAAATCGGTATGGATAACCCCCGCAGCTTGGGGTGCAGTAGCACCAGCGGGAATCGTCCAGGCACGCACTTCTTTTTGACCAGCCGTGAAATAGGTTTCTAAGTTTAGAAGTTTGTAGGCAGCGCGAATCAGCTTTGCAGCGCCCGGCTCGTCCAATCCCAAATCTTCCAAAAACAATTGGCGTTCGTCATAGGTTTCCAATTCATTGATATCGGCTTCGGTAGCAACGGCAAGCACCAATACCTCGGCATTTTCGGCAGCCACAGCGGTTTGTACTTGGGTAACGTAATCGTTTCCCGTGGCAGCAGCACTTTCGTCTACATTACACACATACAACACAGGTTTGTCCGTAATCAGTTGCAAAGGCTTTACAAAAGCTGTTTTATCGTCTTCAGTAACGGCTATGGCACGTACCGAAGTCGCTGCTTCTAAACCTTGTTGCAGGGTTTCCAAAACGGCTTGTTCTTTTTGCGCCTCTTTATTTCCGGTTCGGGCAGCACGCTTTACCTTTTCAAGGCGTTTTTCAACCGCCTCTAGGTCTTTGAGTTGCAGTTCTATATCAATGGTCTCTTTATCCCGTAAGGGGTCTACAGAGCCGTCTACGTGAACGATATTGTCGTTATCAAAGCAGCGCAACACATGAATAATGGCATCCGTTTCTCTGATATTTGCCAAAAATTGGTTGCCTAGCCCCTCGCCTTTGCTTGCGCCTTTTACCAATCCGGCAATATCTACAATTTCTACTGTAGCAGGAATGACCTTCTCGGGATTTACCAATTCCTCTAGGCGGTTTAGCCGTGGGTCGGGTACATTTACTACACCCACGTTGGGTTCAATGGTACAAAAGGGAAAATTAGCACTTTGCGCTTTGGCGCTAGACAGACAGTTAAACAGCGTTGATTTACCTACGTTGGGCAATCCTACAATACCGGCTTTCATGCTATTCGGGGTGCATAAAGCGTTGTTTGCCCAACAGTACTTCCTCAGATTCTACATGATCCTCATCGGGAATACAGCAATCCACAGGACAAACTGCAGCACATTGCGGCTCATCGTGGAAGCCCTTACACTCGGTACACTTATCTGGTACGATAAAATATACCTCATCTGAAATGGGTTCTTGTATGGCATCGGCGTCTACGGCTTTACCGTTGGGTAAAACCACATCACCGTTTAGCGAGGTTCCATCGGCGTATTTCCAATCAAAAGCACCTTCATAAATGGCGGTGTTTGGACATTCGGGCTCACATGCCCCGCAATTAATACATTCATCTGTTATGATAATAGCCATAGCAATTTTTTAACTTTGCAAAAATAAGGCATAGCCACACCACAGCAAAATATGATTTCACAGCAACATACGACTAGCGCTTTTGCAGCCTTAGGGCAACTTTTTAGGGATTCTATTTCAGGGGATTACTCGGAAAATATATGGATAAAAAACCTTGATAATGCATTAGTTAACGCATCAAATCAAAACAAATGGTTCACAAAAGAAAATCTTGAGTTTTGCATCAATACTTGGGGCAATACGCTTAATGAAACCAACCTAAACACATGGTTGCGTGCGTATCCCAAAGCGCAAAAACACGAGCAACGGCTTGGGTTGGTCTTGGCAGGAAACATCCCATTGGTGGGCTTACACGATGTCTTGTGCGGTTTAGCTTGTGGCTATTCTATCGAAATTAAGTATTCTTCAAACGATGCCATATTACTCCCCTTTGTAGTGAAGTTTTTAATGGAAAAGCAACCCGAGTGGCAAGGTAAAATACACTTTACAGAAGGAAAACTCGAAAAATTTGATCGTGTAATTGCCACTGGAAGCAACAATACGGCACGCTATTTTGAGTACTATTTTAAAGACGTTCCGCACATAATCCGCAAAACTCGAAACGGCGTAGCCGTACTGAACGGAGAAGAAACCGAAGCGGAACTATCAGCACTTTGCACGGATATCTTACAGTATTTTGGGTTGGGCTGCCGAAGCGTTTCACATCTTATGGTTCCCGAGGGTTATGATTTTAATGCCTTGTTTTTGGCACTTTACGAACACCAAGATATTATCCATCACAACGCCTATGCCAACAATTACGACTACAACAAGGCAGTGTATTTGATGCAAGAAGAAGATTTGCTTGACAACGGATTTATGATGCTCAAAAAAGATTTGGAGCTAAACTCCCCCATTGCCTGTGTGCATTACAGTAGGTATTCAAACTTAGAAGAAGCTCAAAAAACACTTGACAAAGCACAAGAAAACATTCAGTGTGTAGTAAGTAATTGCCTCGAAAACAGCCTTGCTTTTGGGCAAACACAACACCCCAAACTCTCTGACTACGCCGACCATATTGACACTATGGAATTTTTGTTAAAAAAGTAACACAACTTTCTGTGCGTAACCGCAACGGTTTTTGTTTCTTTGCGTTTCAAAATTGTTAGACCTATGAAGAAGCACAATTTCAGTGCTGGCCCTTGCATCCTTCCGCAAGAAGTCATGGAAAAAGCCGCTCAAGCGGTAGTAGAACTCGACAACTCCGGTTTATCCCTTATCGAAATTTCGCACCGTAGCCCTGCGTTTATCGACATCATGGATCGCGCCACTTCGCTAGTTCTCGAACTACTAGACTTGAAAGACAAAGGCTATACGGCCATGTTTTTGCAAGGTGGTGCAAGTACGCAATTTATCGCTACGGCATACAACTTATTGGAAAACAAAGCGGGCTATTGTAACACGGGTACTTGGTCTACAAAAGCGCTTAAAGAAGCAAAACTTTTGGGCGAAGCAGTTGAGATTTCTTCCTCAAAAGATGCGAATTTCAACTATATCCCGAAAGGTTTTGACATCCCATCTGATTTGGATTATCTCCACATAACAACCAACAACACCATATTTGGAACGCAATACAAGGCACTTCCCGAAACCAATACTACCCTGGTTGCAGATTCATCTTCTGATATTTTCTCTAGGGAATTGGATTTCAGCAAATTCGGTCTTTTATATGCCGGTGCACAAAAAAACATGGGACCTGCAGGTACCACTTTAGTCGTGGTTCGTGAAGACATCCTAGGTAAGGTTTCGCATCAAATCCCCTCAATGTTGGACTACAAAATCCACGCTGATAAAGGCAGTATGTTTAATACGCCCCCTGTTTTTGCAGTGTATACTTCCATGCTCAATCTGGAATGGTTGAAAAACAAAGGTGGAATCGCTGCTATTGAAAAAGAAAATGAAGCGAAAGCCGCATTTATGTATTCGGAAATTGACCGTAATCCGCTGTTCGACGGATTTGCTGCCAAAGAAGATCGCAGTACGATGAACGCCACTTTTACGCTCAATACACCCGAATTAAAAGATACGTTTGAAGCCATGGCAAAAGAAGCTGGGCTAAATGGTATTAATGGGCACCGCTCTGTGGGGGGCTACCGTGCTTCGATGTACAACGCATTACCTATTGCGTCGGTACAAGCACTTGTAGATGTTATGAAAACTTTAGAACAAAACGCATAAAAATGAACATTCACGCAAACGACGGTATTTCGCAATCTGGAATTGACGCATTAACAAAAGCTGGTTTTACGATTACCACTATCAATGTGGCACAAGAACAACTTGTAGACTACATAAACGAAAACAACATTACAGGATTGTTAGTACGCAGTGCCACAACAGTACGCAAAGAGTTGATAGACGCTTGCCCAGGGCTAAAGCTTATCGGTCGTGGTGGTGTTGGTATGGATAATATCGATGTTGCTTATGCTAAAGAAAAAGGCTTGCACGTAATCAACACCCCTGCTGCTTCTTCAGCTTCTGTGGCGGAGTTGGTTTTTGCGCATTTGTTTGGCGCTGTGCGCTTTTTGTATGATGCAAACCGCAACATGCCTCTTGATGGCGAAACCAAATTTAAGGCACTTAAAAAAGCCTATGCCGGAGGGATTGAACTTCGAGGCAAGACCTTAGGAATTGTTGGTTTTGGACGTATTGGTCAGGCAACGGCAAAAATTGCCCTTGGTTTGGGTATGGATGTTGCCGCCTATGATCCTTTTATGGATAAAGCTGTCATAAGCGTAGATTTCTTTAATGGGCAATCGGTTGATGTTGATATCAAAACCCGTCCGT
>JBMYLU010000004.1:0-15948 GCA_049596595.1 Flavobacteriaceae bacterium
CAACGCTCGGTTTCTCGACTTGTCTTGAGTTACGCCAATAATCCTTCCAGATCAAATTGTTATTGCCGCTACTTGCAAGCAATGTAGTTGTCTTGAGCAGGTATCACATTAGGGATTATTTTCTTGTTTATTCAGTTGTCCCAAATGCTTTTTCGTCCCCTACGACAGATTGCCGATAAATTCAACACCTTACAAATGGGCATGGTAGCCGTTAGGCGTGTTATGGGTGTACTTGATACCGAAGAATCGATTGCTAACATAGGAGCATATGCTGATATGGATTTAAAGGGAGCTGTTCGTTTTGAAAGCGTTCACTTTTCATATAAAAAAGAAGAACCTGTTCTTAACGGAGTTACTTTTGATATGGCACCCGGCGAAACCGTTGCAGTGGTCGGTGCTACAGGTGCAGGAAAATCGACCCTTATTAATATACTCAATAGGTTTTATGAAATTGACAAAGGCAAGGTCTTAATTGATGGCATTGCCCTAGAGGAATACGATCGCTCATGGTTGCGAAAGCAGATTGGCGTAGTGCTACAAGATGTGTTTCTTTTCGCCGATTCCATATACAACAATATCACCCTTTGGGATACTTCCATTAGCGAAGAGGATGTAGTTGATGCAGCTAAAAAAATTGGTGTTCATAAATTTATTTCAAGCTTGCCGGGGGGGTACCACTTCAATGTTAAAGAACGCGGAGGAATGCTTTCTACAAGCAACTTCCTATCCAAACCTTCCTGCCTACCCCACAGGACAAGAACGTGAAGTTACCGTTTTGCAAACTGCACAAGCAGCCTACAACTGGCAAGTGCCCAATTTCCAAAAACCCGCCAAAGAAGACCTTGTCATTTACGAGGTGCTTATTCGAGATTTTGATGCGAACCGTTCTTTTCAAGACCTTATCGATCGCGTGTCGTATTTTAAAAATTTGAACATCAACGCCATTCAACTGATGCCCGTAATGGAGTTTGAAGGCAATGAAAGTTGGGGATACAATACTGCCTTTCATATGGCTTTGGATAAATTTTACGGTACCCCCGAAAAGTTTAAAGAGCTCGTAGACACCTTCCACCAAAACGGCATTGCCGTGATTTTGGATTTGGCGATTAACCACGCCTTTGGGCGTGCCCCCGGAGTACGTATGTGGATGGACGACCCGGACGGCAACGGTTGGGGAGACCCCTCAAGTGAAAATCCATATTTTAACGAAGAACCCAAACACAGTTATAACGTAGGGAGTGATTTTAACCATCAATCTACCATGACAAAAAACTTTACAAAAAGGGTTATTAAGCATTGGATAGAAGAATATAAAATTGACGGATTTCGTTGGGATTTAACCAAAGGGTTTACCCAGGAGTGTACGGCAAATGATGAAGGCTGTACGGGAAGCTACAAAGCAGATCGCGTAGCGGTACTCAAAGATTACGCCGACTATTCCTGGTCGTTGGATGCCAACCACTATGTGATTTTTGAGCATCTGGGCGGCGATACCGAGGAAAAAGAATGGGCAGATTACCGCCTAAACGAAGGCAAAGGCATTATGCTTTGGGGTATTATGACCGCACCGTACAACCAACTAAGTATGGGGCACAACTCAAATCCCACACCCGATATTAAAAGAATACGTTCCGAAAGCCGTGGGTTTAGTGGCAAACGTTTGGTCGGTTATCCCGAAAGTCACGACGAAGAACGCCTGATGTACAAGAATCTACAATTTGGAAACTCAACTCAATCGGGGCATAATGTGAAAAACCTAAATGTTGCGCTAAGCCGTATGTCGGCGATTGGTGCCGTGAGCCTGTTGGTTCCAGGTCCTAAAATGATTTGGCATTTTGGTGAATTGGGGATGGAGCAATCACTAAACACCTGTACAGATGGCATTGTAAACGATTGCCGTTTAGATACCAAACCGCAACCGCAATGGGCAAACAATTGGCTTGCCAACGCGCAGCGGAAAAAAATCTATGACGATTGGAGTCATATGAATGCTCTAAAGCAAAATAATGCGGTATTTAGAGGCGAATCTGATATTAATCCTTCAGCAACAAATATCCTGGTACAAAGAATCTATTTATGGGATAATTCATTAGCAGCATCTGAATTGAAAAATGTCATTATTCTAGCCAATTTTGATGTAACCACACAAGGAGTTGTTGCTGGATTTAATACTACGGGTACATGGTATAACTTAATGGATAATAGCACACTAAATGTAAGTTCTACCAATCAAACAGTAACATTAGCGCCAGGAGAATTTAAAATTTACGGCAATCAACAGGCTACGCTAAGCAACCACAGTCCACAACTGTTGCGATTGGGTCTGCGCCAAAACCCCGTTAAAGAACGTATTGAAATTGACATCCCTTCAACAGAAGTATATACATATAAACTATACAGTGCTTTGGGTCAGGAACTAGACACTGGAACACACAACAAAGGGAAGGTACTTGGCATAACTGCACCCACACAACAAGGAGTGTACTTTGTGATTTTAAAAAACAAGAAAACCAACCAACTTGGACTGTGTAAAGTGCTGGTTGAGTAACAAAAACGAATTGCTATGAAATATATGTTTAACCTTTAAATCGATAATCATGAGAAATTATTTACTCAATATACTTTTATTGTGCGTTACAATTAACTACGCACAAACAATCTCCTTGCCGCACAGGCAAGCAAACTATACCGTCGTGACCGACGGTGGTGGAACATTTGACCAAGGAACCGACCAATTAGGAATGTGGGCAAATGGTGGAAATAAACAAAGTCTTGTTTTTAGAGCATTTGACAGTGATGGTGATGGATCAGGAACAGCCGTTACTATGGATGCAGGAGATAGTTTTAAAATTACAGTAGCTGCTAAGCGTGCATATGGCGAAATTGGTGTTGCGCTGCTAAACAATCCGTCTGCAACTGCAGCTTGGGCTGACCGAAAGAATAACTATACTGCATATTGTATTTTATCGGGACCTAATGGAGAGGGTGGCGCATGGACAAATTGGAAAGCACACTCGTCAGATGGTGGTTCTGAAACCTTTACGGTAGGTGGAGATGAAACTTCGGAAACAGACTTTGTTATCACATTTTCCATTACAGCTACTGATAAAATTACCGTGGATATTAATGGTGAGAGTAAGGTTTTAAACGTTACCTCGCCTAATTCTACCCATTTTAGTGTTTGGTTAAATGATGACTGGTCAGGTGGGGCAAATTCAAATATATACCTAAAACCTACTACAGAACTAGTGCAAGCAACGCTTTCGGTAGAGGATTTGGATAGGCTTTCAAATACATTATCTACCAATATTTTTACAGACGAAGTTAAATTTAAAAACCCTTTAAACGAAAATGTAAATTGGACATTATATGATTTAACAGGGAGAACTGTACAAAATGGTATTGCCAAAAAAACGGAACGTACAATTCGTTTTAATTCACCGCCAAAGGGTATTTATCTTTTAGATGTACTTAGTGGAAATTTCGCAAAAAGAGAAGTGTATAAGTTGATTAAAAACTAATCTACACTAACCACCTCCTGAATTTCGGGGGCGTACTTCTTAACTGTAAGTTCGACCCCCTGTTTTAGGGTCATTTGGTTTACGGAACACCCCACACAAGCACCCAAAAGTTGCACTTTTACGGTGTTGTTTTCTATCGCAACAAGCGAAATATCGCCGCCGTCAGATTTAAGAAACGGGCGGATTTCCTCTAGGGCTTGTTCTACGCGTGTGTTGAGGTCAGACATAAGGTTTATTTTTTTGTTACGGCAGCACAACCTGCCATGGTGGTTATTTTAATAGCCTCGGTGGGCGGTAAGTGTTCATTTCGCGCAACTACTTCAGCAACCACAGCACGGGTAACTTCGGTGAGTACGTCCGCAACTGCAGTGTTTTCTTGCATGGCGGCAGGTCTTCCCACATCACCTGCCTCTCGAATGCTTTGTACTAGGGGTAACTCTCCCAAAAAGGGCACATCCAAATCGGCAGCCAAATAACGAGCACCAGCCTTTCCAAAGATATAATATTTATTTTCGGGCAATTCCTCGGGTGTGAAATACGCCATGTTTTCAATAATGCCCAACACAGGTACCTGAATATTTTTTTGTTGGAACATAGCAACACCTTTTTTGGCATCGGAAAGTGCTACCGCCTGTGGGGTACTTACCACAACCACACCCGTTATGGGTAGTGATTGCATAATGCTCAAATGGATATCCCCCGTTCCCGGAGGTAAATCAATGAGTAAAAAGTCTAATTCGCCCCACGCTGCATCAAAAATCATTTGGTTAAGCGCTTTGGCTGCCATAGGACCTCGCCAAATAACCGCTTGATCGGGCTTGGTAAAAAATCCGATAGACAACAGCTTAACACCAAAATTCTCAACAGGTACCATTTTAGACACCCCATCAATGTTCTTGGCAAGGGGTTTTTCGTTTGCCACATCAAACATCAAGGGCATGGAAGGTCCGTAAATATCGGCATCCAAAACACCTACACTAAAGCCCATTTTGGCAAGCGAAACCGCCAAATTAGCCGTAACGGTAGATTTGCCTACACCTCCTTTTCCAGAAGCTACCGCCACCACATTTTGAATTCCGGGAATGGGTTTTCCCTTAATCAAGTTTGCATTTTCTTTTTTGGGGGGCGCGGTAACCGTAATATTTACCGAAACCTTTGCTTTTTCATAGACACTATCATGAATGACTTTCATCACCTCCACCTCTACCTTTTTTTTGGCTTGCAAAGCAGGGTTTGCCATGAGAATATCTACCACAACTTCATCGCCAAAAATATTGATATTTTTTACCGCATGGGCTTCCATAAGGTTTTTACCCTCGCCGGGCAGACTAATGTTTCGAAGGGCATCTTCAATATTGGAGCGTGTAATTTTCATTCAGACTAAATAAGAATACAAATATAAGTTAATTACGAATGAGATAATTATGAATTACGAATTAAAGACACGAGGACATCGAGCTTCGGTCGGCGAGGCTCTCGAGTCGGTCGAGATGCCGAAGTGTCAAAGGCAGAGGCGACTAACGACCGAAGAGAATAATTACGAATAGTCAATAAGGAATTACGAACCTGTCTGCCTCGGGCAGGTGAGGGAATTACGAATTATGAATGGGGGAATTACCCGATTCGAAATTAATGTATTCGTAATTAACTATTCATAATTCTTTCTTGGGTTGCCACAGAACGGCTTCAAAGTCTTGAATTTGGTCTTCGATTATGGTATGTCCTTCTGACTCAAGAAGCTGCTGCATGGTGTTAATCCCCCCAAAATGGTGTTTCCCCGTAAGCATTCCAATACGGTTTACCACCCTATGTGCAGGAACATCTTCCAAATGATGTGCTGCATTCATGGCGTAGCCCACGGTACGTGCGCTTTTGGCTGCTCCCAAAAAACGGGCAATAGTCCCGTAAGTAGTTACTTTTCCATACGGCACTTGACGCACGACTTCATATACGCGCTCAAAAAAATCACTCGGTTGGGACATGCGTAGGAAATGAAAATTTAAGATAGGTAATGGGGGTACCGCGTTCGCGGTATTGCTGCTCATAAAAAGTTTGGATGCCAATAACGTCCTCAGGGGCATGAACATACTGATATACATCGTGATGCGCCATTTCGGGTTTTATGTTCCAGCCATCCAACACGCCTAAGGTGTAGCCATGTAAAAAGGCAGAGTCCGTCTTTAGATGGACCACGCCATCGGGTTTTAGGACGTGGCGATACCGCTGTAAAAAAGTGGGGTTCGTCAAGCGGTGGTGGGTGCGCTTAAATTTGTATTGCGGGTCGGGGAAGGTAATCCAAAGTTCAGCTACCTCATCCTTGGCAAAGACGTACTCGATAAGTTCGATTTGGGTACGCACAAAAGCCACATTTTTTAGCCCCTCTTCCAACGCCGTTTTGGCACCACGCCAAAATCGGGCACCCTTAATGTCTATTCCTATATAATTCACATTGGGGTTTTTACGTGCCAAACCAACGGAGTATTCGCCCTTTCCGCAGCCCAATTCTACGACAATAGGATTTGTATTTCCAAAGTAGTTTGACCAGTTTCCTTGATGCGAAAAAGTATCTGACAGCAATTCCTCCCGAGTGGGTTGAATCACATTTTCAAAGGACTCGTTTTCTTTAAAACGTTTTAACTTATTCTTACTTCCCAAAATATCAAATTATACCTCAGCGGCAACTTCCCCACTCTCAAGGGTAAACGAAAACTCAGAGCCTATCTCCGCCTGACTTTCTACAAAAATTTGT
Source organism: Flavobacteriaceae bacterium (assembly GCA_049596595.1). Lineage (GTDB taxonomy): Bacteria > Bacteroidota > Bacteroidia > Flavobacteriales > Flavobacteriaceae > UBA7446. The sequence continues at coordinate 6,271 of JBMYLU010000004.1, forward strand.
TCGCCGTGGGCTTCAATAATATGCTTAACAATAGAAAGCCCCAAGCCCGAACCTCCCATACGGCGGTTTCCACTTTTATCTACTCTGTAAAAACGCTCAAACAAGCGTGGGAGATGTTCTTCAGCTATTCCTTCGCCGTTATCACGAATGCGGACAATAATTTTATTTTCAAAAATAGGTTGCACACTTACCTCAGTAGTCCCTTTGTTTTTACCATATTTTATGGAATTCATAATCAAGTTAGTAAGAACTTGCTGTACCCGTTCCACATCCGCATAAACCAAAATGGGTTCCTTGTAATTTTTGTCGAATTCCAAATTAATATTCGATTTAGAGGCTTGCATTTCCAGCATATCGAACACGTTCTGAATCAAATCCAAAACATTAAAGTTTTCTTGCTCAAGTTCAGTATTTCCCTTCTCCAAATTGGTTAGTAAATCAAGATCTTTTACGATGTAAATCAGGCGCTCAACTCCTTTACTTGCTCTAGAAAGGTATTTTTTGGTTACAGTTTTGTCTTTCATAGCACCATCTAAAAGGGTTAAGATATATCCCTGAACGGTAAACAAAGGCGTTTTTAATTCGTGGGCAATGTTTCCAAGAAACTCTCTTCGAAATGCCGCTTGGTCTTTTAGACTGTCAATTTCAACACTGCGCTGTTGGGCAACTTCTTTTACATTTTTTAGTAGGGCATCCATATCATTGGTAATGAGGATATCGTTGAGTTCTCCCGAAATACTAGGTTCTAAATCTTTGTACAAGGAACGTATTTGCCTGTAAATAAATTTTTCGGCTCCAAAATGTAAAAGCAAAAAACAAACCAAAAAAATGACAATACCCGACAAAACAATTGGAAGTATGTTATCTTTTGTAAGTTGGCTTTCGTCAAAAAACAACAACAGCAGCCCTGCGTTTAGCAATATAACAAAAAGGGTTATCAGCAGAGATAAAGTGAGTGAGAAGCGATACGCCTTAAGTGGTTTGTTGGCCATATCACACCACGTATTTGTAGCCCACTCCTTTTACCGTTTTAAAGTGTTGGTCGCCGACTTTTTCTCTGAGTTTTCGAATATGAACGTCGATGGTTCTACCGCCCACAACAACCTCATTGCCCCAAACACGGTTCAGAATTTCTTCACGTTCAAATACCTTGTTGGGCTTAGATGCAAGCAACGAAATCAGCTCAAATTCTTTTCGGGGTAGCATAATTTCTTTCCCCTTATACACGATTTTATATTCCTCGCGATTGATGATTAAATCACCTGCCTCAACAAGTTCAGTATTGACATCCGATTCTTTAAAGCGGCGCAACATCGCTTTGATTTTACTCATCAAAACCTTGGGCTTAATCGGCTTGGTAATATAATCGTCTGCGCCAGCCTCAAGACCTGCAACCTGAGAGTAATCTTCGCTACGCGCAGTTAAGAAAACAATAAGCACATCTGATAAACTTGCGTTATTGCGCAGCTTTTCACAAGTTTCAATACCGTCCATTTCGGGCATCATAACGTCCAAAAGCACCAAATGGGGTTTCCATTCATCGGCTTTTTTTAGGGCTTCAAGTCCATTTTTTGCCGTATCAACCTGATAGCCTTCTGAAGTTAGATTATATGTCAATATTTCTAGAATATCAGGCTCGTCATCAACCAACAGGATACGCGTGTTTTTTTTCTTCATGCCGAAATGTTGTCTTTCCAAAAATAAAAAAATACAGATAGGTTTTTGATATATAATATTAAAAAATCATCAATACATTTGAATATTCATGAGCACATTCAAAAAAAGAGCCTTAACAACTTTTGCATATCAATACAAACATAATGCTGTGTATCGTTCTTTTTGTGACCTAGTAAATAGCAGCCCGGCAGAAGTGCAATCGCTTGCCGATATTCCTTTTTTACCCATTGAGCTTTTTAAATCGCATCGTGTGAGTTGTTCAGAAGAAAGTGAAATGGTTTTTGAAAGCTCCGGTACTGGCGGGGCGGTCAGCCAACACCATGTAGCATCGCTACAAACCTATGAGGAAAGTTTTCGCGCTGGATTTACCCATTTTTATGGCTCCCCATCAGACTATCATATTTTGGCACTATTGCCCGGCTACCTTGAACGCCCAAATGCCTCGTTGGTGTATATGTGTAAAGATTTGATTCAACACGCCAAAAAGGAATACAGCGGGTTTTATTTAAATCAGTTTGAAGCTTTGCATCATGCCTTAACAGCTTTAAATCACAGAAAACAAAAAACCCTCCTGATTGGGGTAAGTTTTGCGCTACTTGATTTCTGTGAGGCGTTTCCGCTAGACCTCCAACACACTACCGTTATGGAAACCGGCGGAATGAAAGGCAGGCGAAAAGAACTTATCCGTGAAGAATTGCACAGCCAACTCAAAAGGGGCTTTGGCGTAAAAACCATTCACAGCGAATACGGTATGACCGAACTCCTTTCACAAGCCTATTCCAAGGGGGATGGTATTTTTGAGGCTTCGCCAACCATGCAAGTTTTTGTTCGAGACGTTCATGACCCAAAAGTGGTGCACAAAACGGGTTCGGGAGGACTAAATATCATTGACCTTTCCAACAAAGATTCCTGTGCATTTATTGCCACACAAGACTTAGGGAAATGCTACGAAAATGGATCCTTTGAGATCCTTGGGCGTTTTGATGCTTCAGATGTGCGGGGGTGTTCACTTATGACGGCGTAACCACGAGCAAAAAGTAATTTTTCTTTCCGCGTTGCAAGAGGACGTAACGATCACAAATAAGATCTTCTGTAGTGATTTTTTTGGCTTCTGTAACCTTTTCTTTATTTACCGAAATGGAATTTTCTTTAAGCGCGCGGCGCGCCTCTCCATTCGATTTTAAAAAGCCTGTACTTCCTGCCAAAGCATCCATTACACTTAGCCCCTCACCCGAAAGCACATCGGCAGAAACTTCTGCTTGAGGAACCCCTTCAAAAACATCCAACAAGGTTTGTGCGTCTAACGTTTTTAGGGTTTCGGCAGTGGCTTTGCCAAACAAAATTTGAGCAGCTTGCTCGGCGCGCTCCACATCTGCTGCGCTGTGCACCATTGAAGTAACTTCTTGTGCTAATTTGCGTTGCAATTGACGTTGGTGCGGGGCTTCACGATGCGTTACTATAAGCGATTCAATCTCATCTTTGCTTAAAAACGTAAAAATCTTAATGTACTTTTCGGCATCCTCGTCTGAGGCATTCAACCAATATTGGTAAAACTTATACGGCGAGGTTTTCTCACGGTTTAGCCAAACATTCCCGCTTTCTGTTTTCCCAAATTTAGTGCCATCAGCTTTGGTAATCAACGGACAAGTCAGCGCATAGGCTTTTCCGGCAAGTTTTCTTCGAATGAGCTCAGTGCCTGTGGTAATATTCCCCCACTGATCGCTGCCACCCATTTGCAGCAGGCAGTTGTGATGCTGATAGAGGTGAAGAAAATCATACCCCTGAATAAGTTGATAGGTAAACTCCGTAAACGACATTCCTTCTTTAGCATCGGCGCCAAGGCGTTTTTTTACCGAATCCTTTGCCATCATATAATTCACTGTGAGATGCTTGCCAATATCACGAGCAAAATCAATCAAACTGAAGGACTGCATCCAGTCGTAATTGTTAACCAGAACGGCACCGTTTTCTTTGGTACTATCAAAGTCCAAGAATTTAGCAAGTTGTTTTTCAAGTCCCTCGCAATTGCGTTGTAGCGTCTTGTTATCGAGCAAGTTTCGCTCCGCCGATTTACCCGAGGGGTCACCAATCATTCCCGTAGCACCTCCAACAAGTGCGTAGGGTTTGTGCCCATAGCGTTGAAAGTGCATCAAAATCATGATTTGCACCAAGCTGCCAATGTGTAATGAGTCTGCCGTGGGGTCAAAACCAATATATCCTGCAGTCATGCCTTTGGCAAGAGTAGCCTCGGTTTCGGGCATGATGTCGTGCACCATTCCGCGCCATGTAAGTTCTTCAACAAATGATGCCATGAATCAAATTTTAGCAAATATAAACCTCTACAAACGAACCTAAAAAAATAGACCGTTTATTCTTTTGGCAATGTCTTCAATGTTTTTTTAAGTGTATCTAATTCCTCCATACTTTCGAGTTCTGCTTTTACCGCCTCAAAAATTTTGGTGTACACTTTTGGTTTTGATGCATAGTAGGTGTTGTTATGAGCAAAAGTGATACTGTCAATTCCGTGATATGCATACAAAGAGTCTACTGGGACAAAACCATCTTTGTTAAAGCTAGTAGTAGCATTTAGCAAAGCCAAATCTACATGAAAGTTGGTCATTTGCTCTGGTGAAAGAAACGGGCTTGGTTTTGCTATACGCTCTTGAGCACAACTTAGCATTGCCAAACTAAAAAGTATAAATCCCAAATTTTTCATCGCACAAAAGTTAGTGGTTTGGCATTAATCTCAGCTGTAAAATTACCGTTATGATACATAAGTGTACCATTGATAAATGTATCCGTTACCACTCCTCTGAGAGTTGTTCCCTCTAATGGCGACCAGCCGCATTTGTACAACACATTTTCACGTGTAACGGTTTGCGCTTGTTGCGTGTCTACCAAAACCAAATCGGCAAAATAGCCCTCGCGGATATACCCGCGGTCTTCGATGTCAAACAAAATAGCTGGATTATGACACATTTTTTCTACGACTTTTTCAAGTGTAGTTTTGCCCTGTTGCACACATTCCAAAAGTACTGGAAGCGCATGTTGTACCATGGGACCACCTGAGGGCGCTTTGGTGTAGGGTTGATTTTTTTCGTCTAGGGTATGTGGGGCATGGTCAGTGGCGATTATATCTATTCGGTCATCGTTAAGTGCCTCCCATAACCCCTCGCGGTCTTGGGCTGTTTTAACCGCAGGGTTCCACTTAATATGTTTGCCTTTATTGGCATAATCCTCGTCCGAAAACCACAAATGATGAATACAAACCTCAGCCGTAATCTGTTTTTGCGCTAAGGGTAAATCATTAGAAAACAATGCGGTTTCTTTTGCCGTAGACAAATGGAATACATGCAGTCGCGCACCGGTTTCTTTGGCTAAAGCAATTGCCCTAGAAGAAGACAGATAACAGGCTTCTTCAGAACGAATAATGGGGTGACAAGAAATGGGAATGTCATCGCCATAGGTTTCAATGTGTGCTGCCAAATTAGTTCTAATAGTTTGCTCATCTTCGCAATGTACGGCAATGGGCAATTTGAAATTAGCGAAAATTTCTCGCAGTGTGTTAGGATCGTCCACAAGCATATTCCCTGTTGAAGAACCTAAAAACAGTTTAAGTGCGGGCGTGGTTTTGGGATCTACAGCTTTAATCTGCTCCAAATTATCGTTAGTGCCGCCAAACATAAACCCATAATTCACCCACGAGGTTTGAGCAGCAACCTCAAGTTTTTTGGCATAGGCATCGGCAGAGGTCGTTTGCGGATTGGTATTGGGCATTTCCAAAAATGAGGTAATCCCACCCGCTACACAGGCTTTAGATTCTGTACCAATGGTGGCTTTGTGCGTAAGCCCAGGTTCACGAAAGTGTACTTGGTCATCTATGCAGCCTGGCAAAAGGTGTTTGCCTCGAGCATCAATAACCTTCATTTCAGAGGTAACAGAAATTGAGGGGGCAACTTTTTTAATACGCTCGCCATCGATGAGTACATCTAATTGAGCTATTTTCCCTTCGTTTACTACCTGTGCGCCTTGAATTAAAATTTTATTCATCGTTAATTTTTTTTGAAAATACTCCGCCATTTCATGGCAACAATTCCAAAAACAGCCTCGCTGATAATAGAAGTATTCATTTTTGAATCGCCTCTGATTCTGTCTGTAAAAATAATGGGGAATTCGGCAATACGAAAACCTTTTTTCCACGCCCAAAACTTTAGTGCGATTTGAAATGCATATCCCTTAAATCGAATGTCTTCCAAATCTAATGCGCGAAGTACTTTAGCATGATAGCCTACAAATCCAGCAGTCGAATCTTTTACTGGAAGACCCGTAATTAATCTAACATACAGCGATGCTCCCAAGGAAAGTGCTATTCTTGTAAGTGGCCAATCACGCACACGAATCCCTTTTGTATATCGAGACCCTACTACCAAATCGGCTTTTTTATCTTGCAATAATTCAAGCATAGGAACAAGTGCGTTTGGGGGATGTGAAAAGTCGGCATCCATTTCAAAAATATAGGTGTATTGCTTTTGTAACGCCCAAGAAAATCCATGCACATACGCTGGACCAAGCCCCTGTTTTTTTTCTCTTTTTAGAAGGTGTATTTGAGAATTGTTCTCCTTCATTTCTTGCACAAGATGTGCCGTACCATCAGGTGAATTATCGTCTACTACCAAAACATCAACAGCAATAGGCAATGCCACAATAGCGTTAATAATGGGCTTAATATTTTCAGCCTCATTATAGGTTGGTATAATAACTACTGTCGGATTCATAGAAAAGCTAAAATACGTATTTAAATGTGTGAGGTCGCCCTAAAAATTTAGATACTTTTGTGTTATGTATTTACTGCGAGAACTAGAAACATCCTATTTTGGGCTATTTCTGTTGGGTGTCCTGATTATGCTTGTCATTCATAAGCTATATAACCCTACACGGTACAGGTCTATGGTGTTTTTTTGGGCGCGAACAAGTAGTTATGCCGAATTGAATAGGCCCTTCAATAAAGATAGAGCGTTATCAACAATCCCTTTTTTGTTTAGGGCGCTTGTTTTCGGGTTTATGACACAACTATTTTTTACTAGAAGTTTAGGTGTTTCATTATTTGATTTGTCGGTACTTCGATGGGCGGCTATGTTTATCTCATTCTGGGCGATTAAAACGCTTATTGAAGGAGGAATCGTTTCGCTCTTAAACAAGCAAGAGGGGCTTTTAAAGATATTTTATATCCGCAGTATTTTTAAAGAGAAACTCGCCTTTTTTTATGCGTGCTTACTCCTTTTGCTACTATATTTCAAGCTATCTCCTGCAGCTGCCTATTATTTTTCCATCAGCTATATGATTGGATTGGTTTTTGTTCACCTCAGATTTTTTAAACTCTATTTTAGAAGAAACAACATTAAACAACTGTATATTATTTTGTATATTTGCGCCTTCGAAATTATACCTGTATGGCTTTTGATTCGAGCGCTCAAACATTAACCAAACCAACAAGAGTAAAAACCATTCTGGTTTCTCAACCAGAACCCTCAGTTGAAAACTCTCCATACAATCAACTTATTGAAAAACGTAAGGTTACTATTGACTTTAGACCGTTTATCCATGTAGAAGGGGTGTCTTCAAGAGAGGTGCGGATGCAAAAAATTGATATCACTAAATTCAGTTCCATTATTTTTACGAGCCGAAATGCAGTAGATCACTTTTTCCGAATTGCTGAAGAGCTGCGCTACACTGTGCCAAGCACGTTGCGCTATTTTTGTCAGTCTGAGGCAGTTGCTTACTACCTGCAAAAATATGTCGTGTATCGCAAGCGGAAAGTATATGTAGGCGCACGAACTTTAGACGACGTGCTTAAAGAAGCTGTTAAATACAAAGATGAGTCGTTTTTACTCCCTTGTTCAGATGCTCTGAAACACACTATTCCTCAGGCACTTGATGCTTCTGGCATTAACTGGACTAAAGGCGTTTTTTACAAAACTGTAATTAGCGATTTGTCTGATTTGCGTGATGTATATTACGACATTTTGGTGTTTTTCAGTCCCTCCGGAATTGAGTCGTTATTTCATAACTTCCCCGATTTTGAACAAAATGAAACCCGCATCGCTGTTTTTGGACCATCTACCAAAAAAGCAGCGGAGAACAAAGGGCTTCGCATTGATATTCTGGCGCCAACCCCAGAAAATCCTTCAATGACCAAAGCGCTAGACGACTACATTGCCATAGCAAATAAGCGGTAATTAGTTTCGGATATACCCAATCAACAGATTCACCCACCCCAAAATAAGAAGCAATCCGCCTATGGGGGTTACAGGGCCAAGTATTTTTGGGAGTGTTGATAATGACATACTACTAAGCGACAACCCGTAGATAGAGCCCGAGAACAGAAGTGTACCTATCACAAAAAGCGTTGCCGTTCTTTTTGAAAATACATTTTTATCTAAACTTAAAAACAACAGTGCCAAACCATGGAAAAACTGGTAACGAACACCCACTTCGTAACTTTGAAGGACTTCTGTGCTAAGGTATTGTTCGAGTAAGTGAGCGCCAAAAGCTCCCAATATTACAGCAGTTCCACAAAAGAGTGCGCCCCAAACACTGCGTTGTTTACGTGTCATTTTTATTTTTTTTCTAAAATAGTTTACTAAGTTTATACACCCAAAAAAAACAGAGTGAAAAAACTAGAGGAACACATATCGCTCGATGGTATTGATAAGGCTATACTGCGTGTGTTGATGGACAACGCCCGAACACCAGTACAGGAAATTGCCCGTCAGCTTAATCTTTCCGGTTCGGCGGTGCATCAACGTATCAAAAAACTGGAAGATGCACGTTTGATTAAGGGTAGTTATCTAAAATTGAACCCATCCGCTATGGGCTATACCACCACGGCGTATATTGGGGTGTATCTAGACAAAGCAATGCGCAATCCCGAGGCGGTGGCGCAACTCAAAAAAATCCCTGAAGTGGTAGAGTGTCATTATACCACAGGAAATTGGAGTATTTTAATTAAAATACTGTGTAAAAACAATGAGCATTTAATGCAACTGCTTAACCACAAGATTCAATCTATTGAAGGGGTTTCTAGAACAGAAACCTTTATTTCCCTGCATCAACAAATAGACCGTCAAATCAATATTTAGCGTCTAGAACTGGCTACCCTTAGGGCAAAATAAATCAGTGTTGCCAACGAGCCGATAGCCGCAACTACATAGGTGCGTGCCGCCCATTTTAGCGCATCTTTAGACATTACATACTCTTGTTGGCTGACCATATTTTTGCGCTGCAACCAAGCCAAGGCGCGATTACTGGCATCATATTCAACAGGGAGGGTAATAAAACTAAACAGTGTTCCTAAACCAAAAAGCACCACACCAGCTACCGCAAGGTTATAGCCCAAAGCAGAGCCAATGCCCAACATAAAGCCCCCAAAAATGACATACATCGAAAATTGCGACGCCACACTAACCACAGGAACCAAAAGTGAACGAAACTGCAACCAATCATAGCTTTGTGCGTGCTGCACAGCGTGCCCACATTCATGGGCAGCAACGGCTGCCGCGGCGGCATTGCGCTCGTGATATACACTTTCGCTAAGATTAACTGTTTTATTTTTTGGGTTGTAGTGGTCGGTGAGCTTTCCACGTACTGCCGTTACTTTTACATCGCGAATGCCGTGATCCGAAAGCATTTTTTCGGCAATTTCTTTCCCCGACATCTGATTGCGCAACTGCACTTTTGAGTACTGCTTAAACTTCGATTTAAGCTTGTATTGTACCCACATACTTGCACCTGCAAAAACAGCAATTAGTAAATAATATTCTCCGTACATAATTTTTTTTATTTAGGGTAATGCAAACAACATACCACGCACTACTTTTTGGTGCGGAGTATAAAAATACTAATAAATATAATTATAGATATCGAAATGGCATTTGCTACAATCACCGAAGGGCTATGAATCAGAATACCATAAATAAGCCAACTCATTGTTCCAAGCCCCAT
>JBMYLU010000005.1:0-8419 GCA_049596595.1 Flavobacteriaceae bacterium
GCCTTTTTCCAATAGGCAGTTTCTAAGGATGAAATCATCACACCTTTTGAAGTAGAGGCGTGAATAAATTTCGGCATTCCTCCACGACTACTCACCACGATTCCGGCATGTGTAAGTTTGCGTTTCCTTGAAGTTCTAAAAAAGATAATATCCCCTTTTTTTGCCCTGTCTACAGAAATGCGTTTTCCTTTTTTACGTAGAGCGTCAACTGTTCTAGGCACACGAATACCCTGCTGGCGATAGGCGTTGTAAATCAGTCCTGAGCAATCAATGCCACTTTTTGTGTTTCCGCCATAGGCGTAGGGCGTACCCATATAGGCTTTGGCATAGTACACCACACCGTCTCGGGGTTTCATTTTTGTACCCTTTCTAAAGCTACCGCAGCTAACTACGCTTATAGCAAGTACGCTAAAAAGGATCTTACGCATTTGTTCGCTCTGTTATAAGTGCGGCTACTTTTTCACTGGCACCACTACCCCCTAGTTTGGTTTTTAAGGTTTTGTAGGATGATAATTGTTCATTCCGCTTTTCGCCTTTTAAAATAGTGGTCAAATCTGTTGCCAATTGTTTTGGATTGCACGCTGATTGGATACGTTCTGGAATGGCTTCTGTGTCTAAGATTAAATTTACTAACGAAATAAAAGGGAGTTTAACCACTTGTTTTCCTATGATATAGCTAAGTGCACTTGTTTTATAGCACACCACTTGGGGCACTTCAAAAAGGGCGGTTTCCAATGTTGCAGTGCCACTGGTAACCAATGCTGCCGTGGCATGTGACAAAAGAGTGTAGGTTTTGTTTTTAACTGTATATACCGGTAGGCTTTCAAAAAGTGAAGGGTCTAGGTGAGGGGCTGCCGCTACCACAAAGCAATGATCGGGGAATTGGGTTGCCGTTGCTGCCATAACAGAAATCATTTTTTTTACTTCCTGCATGCGACTTCCGGGAAGTAAAGCAATGATGGGTTTGTCTTTGGGCAGCTTGTTTTCGGATCTGAATGCTGCATCTGAACCGGCATCAAATTGGGCAATTTCGTCAAGTAGGGGATGCCCAACAAAATCGACAGGAAAATGGTGCTTTTCCTCAAAAAATGGCTTTTCAAAAGGTAAAATCACATACAGGTAATCAATAGCGTGCTTCATCTTTTTTACCCTGTTTTCTTTCCACGCCCACACTTGCGGACTGATGTAATAATGTACTAAAATTCCTTGAGCTTTTGCCCACTCGGCAATGCGCAAATTAAATCCGGGATAGTCAATTAAAATCAGTGCATCGGGTGTAAAAGCAGCAATGTCCTCTTTGCAAAACTGTATGTTTTTTAAAATGGAGCGAAGGTTTTTAGCAACCTCCCAAAACCCCATAAATGCCAATTCGCGGTAGTGCTTTACAAGGGTTGCGCCCTGTGCTTGCATGCGGTTACCACCCCACGCCCGAACGTTAGCCTTTGGATCTTTTTGTTGTAGTGCTCGTAGCAAATTTGCTCCATGCAAATCGCCCGACGCTTCACCCGCAATGACGTAATACTTCATCCAAAAAGCTTTATGCCAAAGGTAAACAAAGCCCACAAGATGGTACTTAGCAAAATACCATAGGCTTGCGCATCTTTATTTTTTCGAAGTGCTCTGAAAAAAAGCAACAAATTGGGGAGGGCGCAAAGGGCAGCAATGCCCGGTAGCGCAGCAGCCTTTATGTCTTTGCCTTGCAGGTCAAAAATCAAAAGAAGTATTCCCAATAAAAACACAGGAATTCCAATGCCAAAAAGGATCCCCCGACGCAATGGCTGTTTTAAAAATCCCATGTGTTTAGTTTTTGAATACTGTGATGTGCAGTCATGTCAAAATGCACGGGAACAACGCTGACATAGCCGTTTTCGAGTGCCCATTCGTCCGTGTCTTCTCCCTTGTCTTCGTTGATGAATTTTCCGGTCAGCCAGTAGTATTCTTTTCCAGTGGGGTCGTTGCGTTTGTCAAATTCTTCCACCCAATACGCCATTGCCTGACGGCATATGCGAATCCCTTTGACGTCTTTTTCGGGTAGTTTAGGGAGGTTAACATTAAGCACCACACCCTCGGGGATACCATTTTCTAGCGCAGACACAGCAATGCGCTTTACAAATGAGGTAACTTGTGCAAAATCCGCGTTCCACGCATAGTCTAATAGTGAAAATCCAATGGCGGGAATGCCCTCAATTCCTGCCTCTACGGCAGCACTCATCGTGCCCGAATAAATAACGTTTATGGACGAATTCGACCCATGATTGATTCCCGAAACACACAAATCGGGTTTGCGTTTTAGAATTTCATGCACGCCCATTTTCACACAATCTGCAGGTGTTCCAGAACAGGCATATTCGGTTTGCGGACCGTCGTCAATGGTTACTTTGCTACAACGAAGCGTACTGTTTATCGTAATTGCGTGACCCATCCCAGATTGTGGACTATCGGGAGCAACGACCACCACATCGCCTATGGTGTTCATTACTTTTATGAGGTTTCGTAGCCCAGGTGCACTGATGCCATCGTCGTTGGTAACCAGAATTAGAGGTTTTTCCATGTGTGTTAATTGAACGTTAAAAATACATAATGGCAGCGTCTTTTTGGTTTATTTTGTATTGATATTACTGCAGTTAACCAAAAGTTAATAAAAAGCCTTACATTTAACCTTGCTTCCAAACCGTAATATGAAAAAGAAAATTTTTATTCCCCTGATTTTTGCTGCCCTTGCGCTGGTTGCATGGACACGCTTGAGTGCCCCCGAACAACATTCCTTTGCTGACGATACCACAAAAGACAAACTCCTCATGGAGTTGATAACCTATTTTATGCAGCGCGGACACTTTTCTCCAAAGGTTATTAATAATGACCTTTCTGAGAAGTTATATGCAACTTTCCTTGATATGTTAGATGGTCAGAAACGCTTTTTCTTGAAGAAAGATATTGTTCAGTTTGAGCGCTACAAATATGCCTTAGACGATGAATTTCGTAGTCTTAACACCGATTTTTTTGAACTTGTTCATTCGCGCTACTTACAGCGTAGAGATGAAGCAAAATTGTTTTACGCAGAGATGCTAGCAAAACCTTTTGACTACACCAGAGACGAAGAAATTGATGTAGATTATGAGGCGCAAGAGTATCCTACATCCCTGCGTCAGCGAAGTGAAAAATGGCGAAAGCAACTCAAGTTTTCTACACTGAATATTTTACATAGTAAGCTAGAGGAAGAGCAAAAAAGAGCAGAAAAAGATACCGATTACACCAAAAAGACTTTCGAGGAATTAGAGAAAGAAGCAAGAGAAATTACACAAGAAAACTTGGACAACTACTTTTCACTGATGGAAGATGTTCGTGAACAAGATTGGTTTGCGAGTTATCTAAATGCATTTGTAGCACAATTTGACCCACACTCTGTGTATTTTGCTCCTGTTGATAAAGACCGTTTTGACACCTCTATGTCTGGAAAATATGAGGGCATCGGTGCCCGCCTGACGAAGCGTAATCAAGCCATTAAAATTGTAGAAATAATTTCAGGAGGGCCATTATGGCGTGATCAATCGGTTGATGTTGGCGATCAGATTATGATGGTTCGTCAGCAAGAAGGAGACCCTGTTGATGTGCAGTCCATGCGATTAGACGATGCCATTGAACTTATCAAGGGACCTGCTGGCACTACGGTGTATTTGACTGTAAAAAAAGTGGATGGTACTGTTGAGGAAGTTCCTATACAGCGCGATACTGTAGTTATGGAAGAGTCTTATCTGAAATCAACCCTTATAGGTAAAGCCGGTCGGTCATTTGGGTTTATTCATCTGCCTAAATTTTATGTTGACTTTAAAGATTACAAAGAAATAAATGCTGCCAAAGACATGCAGCAGGAAATTGTTAGGCTAAAGGCACAAGGCATGCAAGGATTAGTTATAGACCTTAGAAATAATGGTGGAGGATCATTGCAGACCGTTGTAGATATGGCTGGGTTTTTTATTGACGAAGGGCCTGTGGTTCAAGTAAAATCAACTGCCGAAAGCAGTAAGGTACTTAAAGATAGAGATGGCAAAACCCTTTGGGATGGACCACTTGTTATTTTGGTAAATGAGCTATCCGCTTCAGCCTCTGAAATTTTAGCAGCTGCCATGCAAGACTATGAGCGCGCTGTAGTATTAGGAAGCAAACAAACTTTTGGAAAAGGTACGGTGCAAAATGTGCTTGAGCTTAATCGTTTTGTTTCCAAAAGTACTTATGGCGACCTCGGAGCGTTGAAATATACTACAGAAAAGTTTTATAGAATTACAGGTAAATCTACTCAACTTGAAGGAGTTAAAAGTGATGTAATAGCACCAGATCAATATGCGTATGTTGACATTGGTGAAAAAGATGAGGAAAACCCACTTGTTTGGGATCAGATATCATCTACTTCTTTTGCGAAGTGGGATGGTTATGAAAATTATAAGCAGGCGATTGATAAAAGTACTCTCCGCATAGCAAATAACGAGTTGTTTCAACTTATTGATAAAAATGCAAAGTGGGTCAAAACTCAGCAAGAAAAGAACACATTTTCATTAAACTACAATCTTTTTTCAACAAGCATTAAAAGAGATGAGGAACAAGCTGAACAATTTGAAGTGCTGAACGACTATTCGAATAATTTATCTTTCTCATCGCTTCCGTATGAGCGTGCGAAAATGAAAACAGATACTATCTTGGCTGAAAAACGCAAGCGTTGGAAAAAGAGCTTAAGTAAAGATATCTATTTGGATGAAGCGGTAAGGATTTTAGAGGACCTAAAGCTTAATTTTATACCCTCAAAACCCTTGGCTTCAACCTCAAGCTAAAAGTGTTCGCTGGTAAGCAATACGCAGGTAAATTCCTAAAAATATACTAAAAGCCAACAGGCTAGAACCCCCGTAGCTCATTAGTGGTAAGGGAATGCCAATAGTAGGAACCAATCCCACGACCATGCCTAGGTTTATGGATACGTGAATAAATAAAGTACATGCAAAGCCAAGGCAAAACACACGTGAAAAGGTTGTTTTTTGTTTGTATGCAACGCGTATTATTCGAAACATAAGCAGCATAAATAACCAAAGCACTAAACTTGTACCAACAAAACCCCATTCTTCGCCAATGGTTGTAAAAATGTAATCGGTTTGTTGTTCTGGAACAAAGCCTCCTTTTGTTTGAGTGCCCTCTAAATACCCTTTTCCTGAAAATCGTCCTGAACCGATAGCAATTTGGGACTGATTAATGTTATAACCAATACCCCTTGTATCAACTTCTTTGCCCAACAAGATATTAAACCGATCACGATGACGTTGTTCAAATACATGTTCAAAAATATAGGAAACCGAATAGGTAAATCCACTAAAAAGAACAGCAATAATTAAAGCGGGAAATATTGTTTTTTTCCGTTTACGCTTATTTAGAAGAGAAACAAAAAGTATAAATATGAATCCTATAGTAGCGAGAACCCATTCTACTCCAACAAGAAGCGTAAAGACAAATAAAAAGAAAATACTCACCAGCGCCCTCATAAACAGAGCGGGAAGACCCTCTGCGTGAAGAACTAAAAAGAAACCAAGCAAAACAAGGGCTGTTCCTGGGTCGGGCTGTAATAAGGTAAGAAAAGCAGGAACCCCAATTATAACAAAAGCCCCTAAGTAATCTTTAGTTCTTTCAATTTGGGTGTTGAAGTCGCCCAAATGTTTTGCAATTGCCAATGCAACAGCTACTTTGGCAAACTCAGAGGGCTGCAGACTAAACCCACCAATACTATACCAAGAGCGTGCTCCCGAAACCTCGGTTCCCAGTAACCACAACCCTAATAAACCTACAATAGAAAGTAGATAGAGTATGCTGGCATAGCGCTCAAAAAACTTGGTATCTATAAATTGAATAACCAAAATAAGAAGCAGTCCAATCACTAAAGAAATGAGTTGTTTTTGCAAAAAACTGACCGCAATTCCGTTATCATCGGCATTATACATGGCGGAATAAATATTCACCATACCTATGATTACCAAACAAGCGTAAAGTATTAGGCTAAACCAATCAAAACGTGAAAGCTTATTCATTTATCGCAAAGGGTTTGTTGCTAGTGACTTTGGCATATTCAGCTTCTAGACTTCCTTCTATCATGCGTTTTTCTAGCCATTTACGTCTGGGGCTAATCGTCCCCTTAAGGTATTTTTCGATAATTAGGCTAGCAATGGGAGCAGCCCAGCGTCCACCCCAATATCCATTTTCTACAATAACAGCCAATGCAATTTTTGGATTTTCTTTTGGCGCAAAAGCAATAAACATGCTGTGATCGGTAAGTTGTGTTCTAACGCCGTTTATTTTGGTGAAATTTTCGATAGTTCCGGTTTTTCCACAAACTTCAATTCCAGGAATACGGGCGATACGTGCCGTTCCCTTTTTAACCACATTAGACATGCCCTCAATAACGGGGTTGTAGTATTCCTCTGCAATTGTTGTGTAGCGTTTTGTTTTATAACGAGGGTTGATAAATTCCCCTTGAATGCTTTTTACAAAATGAGGCGTAAAGAAATATCCACGGTTGGCAATAGTAGCCGCCACATTTGCGAGTTGGATAGGAGTCATTAGAATTTCACCTTGCCCTATTGCATTTGATACAGTTGTTGTGCCTCGCCAACGCTGATTGGGATACCACAAATTGTAAAAATTTGCATCTGGTACATACCCCGACTGTCCAACAGGGTGATCATAGCCCAGATAATTTCCAAGCCCAAAACTGCTTAGATGATTGTGCCATATATTCATACCCTCTTGCGCATCATTGTCTTTATCAATAATGCGTCTATATACGTTAGAGAAATAGGTGTTGCATGAGTTGTAAATACCTCGATTCAAATTGTTTTTTGAGCCGGTTTTGCACTTACAAGCCATAAACTGATTTCGAGCGTAATAATGACCACTATAACACGTAAATGTGGAGTTCGGACTAATTACACCCTCTTCAAGAGCAACGAGTGCATTAAGTACTTTAAAAGGAGAGCCTGGTGCATATTGACCTTGCAGTGAACGATCAAACAAATAACGGTTAAGGGTATCTTGTTCCAGCGCTCTAAAATGCTCAGAACGGGCTCTTCCAACCAATAAATTTGGTGCATAAGTAGGAGCACTTACACCCATTATTATTTCTCCAGTGCTTGGTTCGATGGCAAGAATTCCGCCCCGTTTGTTAGCCAGCAATTTAGTGCCGTATTCCTGCAAGTCAATGTCAATAGTTAACGTAATGTCTTGTGCAGGTGTAGGAAGCGTGTCCAATTCACCACCTTTATAAGAGCCTATAATTCGACTAAATTTATCACGCTGCACATACCTTACACCTTTTTTTCCACGAAGGGTTTTTTCATACGTTTTTTCAATGCCTTGCCTGCCAATAAGCTCGCCTCTTTTGTAGTATGGATTCGTTTCCATATCAAAATAATTTACTTCGCTGATATAGCCTAAAATATTTGAAGCCACATCGGTTTGGTATGCCCTAACAGACTTTCGATTGATGTAAAACCCTGGAAACTTCCACATTTTTTCTTGCAATGCACCGTAGTCTTGTTTTGAAATTTGACTTATTAAAACCGAAGGTGCTCGTAGCGAATAGCGTCGAGCTTTCATGAGACTTTTCTCTAATTCTTCCTTAGTGATACTAAGCATATCACATAGGTTTAAAGTGTCGAAGGGTTTTACATTTTTAGGAATAACCATTAAGTCATACATAGGTTGATTAGAAACCAAGAGCTTTCCATTTCTATCAAATATATACCCTCGCTCTGGGTAAACATACTGTTTTAGAACAGAGTTTCTTAAAGATAAATTGTCGTACTCATCTGAAAGTATTTGTAAGGAAAACAAACGCGCTACCATCACAACGCCAAAAACACCGATAAGTATTGGGAAAAAGCGTACTCTCATGACTTGGTTTTTCTTGACAACAAAAGAATAAAGGTTATGGATATGATGCTCAGAAGACTATTTGTTGTCCAAGTCGTTAACAGCCATCCCACACGCTCTGCAGTAACAACGATAAAGGCAAACAAGAAAAAGTGATGTGCAAATACCAATACAATTGCATACAGAAATAAATTAACAAAAGGCTCGTGTTCAAGTTTAAGCTCTTTGGGAGAAAGCGTGTCTCTGTAAACAGCACGTATTAATAGGGGTCTGGCATAGGAAACAATTAAACATGCTAAGGCGTGTACACCTCCAGAAAAAAAAATCAAATCCGCACATAGCCCAATAAAAAACCCCACAAGTAACACTACCCACGAAGGCCAATCATTAGGAATCAAAATTAAAAGCAACACATAAACCAATGGTGCATAAGAAATTCCCAATAGTAAAGGGTCAAACACAAATGCCTGCAAAAACATAAGTGTAAAAAACCACACTAATAAACGGGGTAATCTAT
>JBMYLU010000005.1:8503-14198 GCA_049596595.1 Flavobacteriaceae bacterium
TTTCTTTAATGGTTTCAGAAGCTGGAAGATTAACAGCATACACATGATTTAGGTTTGACACATCTTGAAAAAGTGAGACATAAAGGGTGAAGTAGTTGTCATTTATAGGAACAGCGACTTCTTTAACGCTACCAAGTTCGATTCCTGCAGGGAAAACCGCAGACATACCCCCAGTCACTATGGTATCACCCACTTTTACATTTGCGGCTAGTGGAACATCGGATAAAATCATAGTATCAGGAGATAAACCATCCCAATATAAGCTTCCAAAATGATGACTTTTTTTTAGTTTGGCATTAATTTTCAACGACTTATTTAAAATTGAAATCACCCCGCATGTTTTTTCATTTGTGTCGTAAACTATGCCAACAACTCCTTTAGCGGTTATAATCCCCATTTCTTTTTTTACTCCATCATTTTCTCCTATGTTCAACGTTATATAATTGTGGTTTAATTGAATGCTGTTGCGAATCACCTGCCCAGCGATTGCCTCAAACGGTAAAGAGTCTAAGACAAAAGGTTGGTTGTGTTCCTTGATGAGTTGGGTTAGAAGGTATCGGTTTTCTTCAATTAGCAATTGGTTATGAGATCGGTGTTTGAAATATGAAAAAAGCTGGTTTCGCACTTCAAAAACAGAGACAGCAATACTATGGGTAAAAGAAAGGAACCTACTGCGTTGGTAGCTTTGGCTTTTTGAAATATAAAGAACCGACACGCCAAGCAAAAAAATAAACATGCTTTTTCCATCGGGTTGGGAAGGGAGTTGTTTATTGGATGAAAAAACGTATGAATGGGTTTTGAAGTATGCTTTTTTACTGTTTTCGCCACTGATTTCGACATACAAAATACCTCATCAATCCCTTCTAAAAAACTACCCAAAAGGGCTTTGTCAGAAATTTTGCGTTCGTGTGGAAGGGCGTTGTCAATCCAAGCGATTTTTTTGGATTGTATCCTACTCGCAATGGTTCTATAGCATAGTGCCAACCACGGAGTCCAATACCGAAAAACCACAGCTTTAGGCTTTAGTGCATTGATGCGGTTTGCGACGTTCCACCAACTCAACGGGTTAAGCGTGTTAATTTCCCTATACGAAGTAAAATTAGGTGTGATATCTGAATCCAAAAACTGGCTTTTTCCAGGGAACAACAAACTCGGGTAGAGTAGTGAGAATGAAAAAATGATTACTTCCTCACCTTGCTCTATAAGTGTTTGTACAAATGCGTTGTTGGTGTCGGCAATGCCTCCACGATAAGGCGATACTGGACCTACGACGACAACCATTTAGTTGTCTTCTATAAGCACCCACTCCCCTTTAGCAAGTAGCGGTTCAGCTTGTTTAAACTTAACTGTTTTGCGCTCTCTACTCACCACATGCTGAATGTCCACTCGCTCGTTTCGTCCAATTTTTGGACGCTCTCGAACGATAGTTTCAGCTTTTTGAGCGGGTACTCTGCCAGATTGTTGCGCTGCTTGGCGCATGGCCTGCTGGTCTTGGTTCAAGACTTCCTCTTTAGAAGTATTGATACGGTCTTTACGTCGGGTTGCACGAGCTTCACGGATGTTGTTTGGGTCTTGCGTGGGCAATTCCCCTTTAAATAAAAATGAAATAATATCTCGATTCACATTGTCCATAAAGGCACGGAACAATTCAAAAGATTCAAATTTGTATATCAACAATGGGTCCTTTTGCTCGTGAACGGCAAGTTGCACCGACTGCTTCAATTCATCCATTTTGCGCAAATGGTCTTTCCAAGACTCATCAATAATGGCAAGGCTGATGTTCTTCTCAAAATCATTTACCAAATTTTTGCCCTCACTCTCAAACGCAGTTTCCAAATCGCTCACTACGTTTAGGGTTCTGACACCATCGGTAAAGGGCACCACAATTCGTTTAAACGTATTGTTCGGATTTTGATAAACATCTTTAATCACAGGGAACACACGCTTGGCATTTTCCTCCATTTTGTGTTGGTAGTGTGCAAGTGCTGCTTGATAAACCATTTCTGTGAGCTGATTAACCGTTTGGTTTTCAAAGTCTTCTGCCGTAACTGGGCTTGTTAGCGAAAACAACCGAATCAACTCAAACTCAAAATTTTTGTAGTCTTTGTTCCCCAAATTGGTGGCGCAAATTTGATCACAAGTATCGTAAAGCATATTAGCGATATCTACTTGTAAACGCTCTCCATTTAGTGCGTTATAGCGTCTTTTGTAGATGACTTCACGTTGCGCATTCATCACATCATCGTATTCCAAAAGTCGCTTTCGAATGCCAAAGTTGTTTTCCTCTACTTTCTTTTGTGCACGTTCAATGGAGCGCGTCATCATCCCAGCTTGAATCACTTCCCCTTCTTTGTGTCCCATGCGATCCATCATCTTGGATATGCGTTCAGAGCCAAACAGGCGCATCAAATTATCTTCTAAGGAAACGTAAAACTGTGAACTTCCCGGATCACCTTGACGTCCAGAACGACCCCGCAACTGACGGTCTACACGTCTAGAGTCGTGACGTTCTGTACCAATTATGGCAAGTCCGCCAGCTTCTTTAACGGCATCATTTATTTTGATGTCTGTTCCACGTCCTGCCATGTTGGTAGCAATGGTAACGACACCTGCGTTTCCGGCTTCGGCAACCACGTTGGCTTCTTTTTTGTGGAGTTTTGCGTTCAATACGTTATGCGGTACTTTACGGATATTCAGCATACGGCTCAACAACTCCGAAATTTCTACAGAAGTTGTACCGATAAGTACG
Organism: Flavobacteriaceae bacterium; assembly: GCA_049596595.1. Lineage (GTDB taxonomy): Bacteria > Bacteroidota > Bacteroidia > Flavobacteriales > Flavobacteriaceae > UBA7446. The sequence continues at coordinate 11,253 of JBMYLU010000005.1, forward strand.
GGTCTACCCGCTTGCGATAGCGAAGTTACATGATCAATAACCGCATTGTATTTTTCACGCTTGGTTTTAAAAATAAGGTCGTTTTCATCTTTTCGTGCAATGGGTCTATTGGTTGGAATTTCCACCACGTCCAACTTGTATATTTCCCAAAACTCACCTGCCTCGGTAATTGCCGTTCCTGTCATACCGGCAAGTTTGCGGTACATACGGAAGTAGTTTTGCAAAGTAATGGTGGCAAACGTCTGTGTGGCAGCTTCTATTTTTACATTTTCTTTTGCTTCAATAGCTTGGTGCAACCCATCAGAGTAACGTCGCCCGTCCATGATACGGCCCGTTTGCTCATCCACAATTTTCACCTGATTGTCCATGACCACATAGGCAACATCTTTTTCAAAAAGAGTGTATGCCTTTAGCAACTGGTTCATGCTGTGAATCCGCTCGCTTTTTACGCTGAAATCCTTAAAAAGCACTTCTTTTTCGGCAGCTTCATCTTCTGGTGTAAGCCCTTTTTGCTCAATGGCTGAGATTTCGCCACCAAGGTCGGGTAGGACAAAGAAATTGGGGTCTTCATCGTCTTTTGACAAATACTCAACACCCTTGTCAGTAAGTTCTATTTGATTGTTTTTTTCATCGATAACAAACAACAATTCCTCATCTACTTTGTGCATTTCTCTGTTGTTGTCCTGCATATAAACGGCTTCAGTCTTTTGCAGTAGCTGGCGAACCCCTTCTTGACTTAAAAACTTGATAAGGGCATTGTTTTTTGGGAGTCCGCGGAATACGCGAAGCAACAAAAATCCACCTTCTTTAGTGTCGCCTTCGGCAATACGTTTTTTGGCTTCGGCAAGAACTGCCGTAAGGTGTTGCCGTTGCTGCGAAACAAGTGCAGAAATTTTGGGTTTTAAGGTTTGAAACTCGTGGCGGTCGCCATCGGGAACGGGTCCTGAAATGATAAGCGGTGTTCGTGCATCGTCCACCAAAACAGAGTCTACCTCATCTACGATTGCAAAATGGTGCGGGCGTTGCACCAAATCGTCCATGGCGTGTGCCATATTATCCCGTAAATAATCAAACCCAAATTCGTTGTTGGTGCCATAGGTAATATCAGCCTTATAGGCATTTCTTCGCTCCTCAGAGTTTGGCTTATGGTAGTCAATACAATCTACCGTGAGTCCGTGAAACTCAAAAATAGGTGCCATCCATGCGCTATCCCTTTTTGCCAGATAATCATTGACAGTAACCAAGTGAACCCCATCGCCCGAAAGGGCATTGAGGTAAACGGGAAGCGTTGCCACTAGCGTTTTTCCTTCACCAGTTTGCATTTCGGCAATTTTCCCTTGATGCAACACAATTCCTCCGATAAGCTGCACATCATAATGCACCATATCCCACGTAATGGGCTTTCCAGCAGCATCCCAGGCATTTGCCCAAAGCGCTTTATCTCCTTTGACTTTTACATGCTTTTTTGTTGCAGAAAGCGTGCGGTCAAAGGGGGTGGCGGTAACTTCAAGAAGGTTATTTTCTTTAAACCTGCGTGCCGTTTCTTTTACTACGGCAAAGGCTTCGGGTAAAATTTCATCTAAATATGCTGCAACCTTGTCTTTGGATTGCGCGGTAATATCATCAATCTCAGCGTACAATTCTTCTTTTTCATCGATGTCTGTGATAGAATCAATTTTTGTTTTGAGTTGTTCTATTTCATCTGAGAAAGGCTCCCTAATTTCAGCAATTCTACCTTTAAATGCTGTAGTCTTTGCACGCAACGCATCGTGAGATATGTCTTTTAATTGTTTTTCGGACTGAAGTATATTTTGGACAATAGGATAAAGACTCTTAAGGTCTTTTTTTACCTTGTCGCCAACAAATGTTTTTAGAATTCCGCTTAATACACCCATGGAGAAAAATCTAGGTGTTCAAAAATACGTAAAAAAAAGCTGTGCAAATAACGAAATCTAATATTCGTCTTCGTTCCACAAATAATCCTCGTCTGTTGGGTAGTCAGGCCATATTTCTTGAATGGATTCGTAAATTTCGCCTTCGTCTTCAATTGACTGTAGATTTTCAACTACCTCAAGCGGCGCACCTGTACGAATAGCATAATCAATAAGTTCGTCTTTATTTGCGGGCCAAGGGGCATCGCTAAGATATGATGCAAGTTCGAGCGTCCAGTACATGAAGCTAATTTTATAATTCCTGCAAAAATAAATTTTTATCGCATTTATGCAAGGAAAAAATTAAGCATCTGGAATCCACTTGATTTCAGGCTTTTCTTCCCAGTGCGTGAAAGCTCTTGCGAGACAAAACAAATAATCAGATAACCTGTTAAGAAACACCAAAAGCAGTTTATCAACATAGTCTACACGGCTGAGTTTTACCACAATCCGTTCTGCTCTTCGACACACACAACGTGCAATATGTGCTTGCGCAGATGCTTTTGTACCTCCCGGGAGAATAAAATGTGTCATGGCAGGTAGAAAATTCTCATAGTCGTCAATGAGTTTTTCTAAGTTGGTTATATTTTCTTCACCAATAGGAGAAAACGGTCTTTTTTGTTTGCTCGATTTGCTGGCAAGTTGCGCACCAACCGAAAACAACAAGTGTTGAAGTTGTTGGATTTCTGAAATGCGTTCGTTAGGCATGTATTCGGCTACCAACCCCCAGCTCATCAAAGATTCAAACAACACTATCTATAGTGTTTTTCACTCAGAACAACATGATGGAAGTGTCTTACCAGGAAACATACCAGGATTTTATGCATCTGTGGGATTAGGAATTTCCTACGATAATGGGGAGACATTTCAACTTAATTCTGAACCATTAATACAAAACACTTTTGACATCAATTATGATAACGGGTTTGGTGATGGAGGGCTGGGTGAACCATCTATTACGTTCTCAAAAGATAGATCAGAGGTCTTTGTATATTATGTTGATCACAATCGATCA
>JBMYLU010000006.1:0-2983 GCA_049596595.1 Flavobacteriaceae bacterium
AATCGAAGGTATATTGTACCGTAGATTGCCCTTGAACGATATCTTGTTGAGGGAAAATTTCGTCAACAAAAATTCGTCGGGTAGCATTTGTAGAAAGGTCGTTGTCTGTTATGCCGCTTGGTCGCCTTCTGGAATAAAACAAAGGGTCAATGTTGTACCATGCGAGTTTTGCGCGCTGATAGCCTGAGCTAATATCATCAACCCCCATATTTGATCCTGCTATAGGAAGCTGTTGCGAAGGTGCAGGCACACTCGACAAGTACCACGAATAGGTATCGCGAATGTCTAGGTTGGTTTGTGTTCCCTCAAAATCGTCAATATAAGTGGTCACCGCATTGTTGAGTTGCGTTCCTCGTGGTGCTCCCACATTCAAATAGGCTGCCTCGGTACGAATAGATACGTTTGACGCTACCTGAGTGTCGATGTTTGGAAGTTTATTTACCATTCTTGTGAGAAATGGAATTTCTTTAGAAAAGGTACCGCTAAGTCCAAACATGCTGTTATTTACGGGCTCGGTGCCGTAATTAGCTTTTTGGGTTAGAGGGCGTTCGCTCAAGCGCAAATACGTTCCGCCTAAGAGTAAGTCATCATTAACTTTATGCTCGGCAGTGAACCCCATAAAGCGTCTGTTTTGTTGTCCAAAAAGGGAGTTGCTTTCCGTAGATACCTCAATGGGAATATTGGAGCTTTTTATACTTTCGTTCAAAATGGTAACCCGACCAAGCTGGTAGTTTACCGTATAATCCATTCCCTCCTGTAGCAGTCTTCCGCCTGCAGTAACCCGTACCGAACCACGAGGCACATTAAATGCCCCAAGCGCAATGCCCTGTCCGCCACCTGAAGATTTGTAGCGCCCCTTAAGCTCAAATTTGTTGTAACGCTGATAATCTGCGGCATCGACTTTGGTAATGTCGTATAGCTCTTTGTAGACATACTTCTTTTGGTTTTCATTGTAGCGATTTCTATCGGAATAATCTTCTTGTGGGTCGTTTGATTTTAGCAACTCAAAAAGGTATTTCCCAAAAGGTTCTACACTAGGGAAAATGATTTGTCCTTGTTCGGGAATCACGGTAATACCACTTATATAATCGAAAAAACCATCGCCCTCAGCCTCTGCATCCTGATAAATATTAAGTCTATCTAAACCAAATAAATTCAACAAGATACGTTCATCTGTTCCGCTTGGCCAAGAAGCTTCATCCTCGGGGCGAATAAAATTTGCCGGTGAGGGGTCGGTATACATGATATTGAACACAAAATCTTCTTGCTCAAGCTGAAAAGCGCCAATGTTATAGACGTTTTTCATCATTAAATCAAAGACAGGTTGCGCCACATCTAATACTGAGCTTTTTAGCATTTTTAGTACAAGGTTGTTATTGTTTACAACAGGAGTTATGTTCGTGTTGCTTACCGTTGTTGCAGCTACACCATCGCCGGCAAATTCACCAACCTGATAAGCCTGTCCGTTGACCGTGTATTGAAATGCTACCGCCAAAACCTCGTCGTTGTTTAGGGGTTGATTTAAAGAAATATACCCCAATTGTTCGTGCAGTCTATATTCCGTTTGGTTCAATTTTCTAGCGCTTTCCAATACCGCGTAATCTCGCCCTTCACTTACTTGTGCCGAAAGTGTTCCAAATCCGCTTTGTACAGTAGCTATGTCGCGAACAGCACTCGTGAGCAATCCTGTGCTTCCAATAGCCAAAGGGTCTAATTTATTTGCGCTATTGGAAGGAAACGCTCCGGGTGCTGCATTGAAAAATCCTGGGGCTATGTTATCAAGGATAGTTGCATCTGGGTTTGTTTCCCCCAAATCCTGTAGGGCAAGAATGTTTCGCACATTTGAAGTCCGTGCCGATCGATTTGTTACCCAAACTTCAAGCCGTGTAATTTGAATGGGAGAGTTGATATACGGGTATGTTTTTACCGATTTGTCGTAAGTATCTCTAAAATACTGTGCTAAAAAAAAGTGGCGGTTGTCCTCGTAGTCTAATGCAAAAAGCGAGAATTCTTCTAAAGTGCCCTCTCCGTTGGTTTGAATGGTTTGGGTTTGGGAGCGTTGCTCCGAAATTACTGCTGCAATGTTAGTATTGCCAAATTTGAGTTGTGCTTTAACTCCAAACAGGCTTTGTGCCCCTGATATGAGCGAACTATTAAGTGGCATATTCACATTACCCACCTCTAATTTCTGAAGTATGCTGTCCTCATTACCGCTGATGCCTTGCTCAGCTAGATTCTTCCCTCTATTAATCAAGTCTTTCCCTTTATCTGCCAAATTTTTCCCCTTATTAACAAGCTCTTTGCCCTTGTTAATGGTATTGGTAACACTACTAGGAACCAAATCTTCTGGGAAAAAGTCTAATTTAACAACGCGCTGAAAATCGAATGTAGATTGCGTGTCATAGTTGGCATTTACTTTCAGTCGCGTGCCAATCGTTCCTGAAAGACTCAAGTTAATCCGCTGATTAAAGTCAAAGTTTAAGCTGCTCTGGTTACGGGGTGATAAACTTGGATTACCAGATTTTTGATAACGCAATCCCAAATCAATACTCGCTGACCCCTGAGGGCGTATGTTAATTTCGTTGCTTCCAAAGATTTTTTCAAAAAACTTAGAGTTAACATAATAGTCCGGCAGCAAATCTTGTTGGGTTTCTTCATCATCAACAAGACCCGCCAAGGCTTGTTGTTTTTCTCTAACATAGGCACGGGTTTGTTCTGCCATAACGCGTTTGCGATATTGAGCGGGGGTAAGTACAAGCGGTTGCTCAGCATTGATTTCGCCTACTTTAACATTATAGAAATACAAGTTAAGTTTTGGGTCATACGAATAAGAAGTTACAAAAGAAGATGGCTTTTGTTTAAGTGATATTTGTTGCAAGTTTTGCGCCAACAAAAGGCTGTCCTGAGAAGCTGGGTTTTGCCCAAACAAATACGAACTAGCTACTGCCCAAACGAGCACAAAAAACAAACCTTTTTTCGTAGA
>JBMYLU010000006.1:2993-13963 GCA_049596595.1 Flavobacteriaceae bacterium
AGGTGTTACCGTTCATTATAATTTGTTGAGTGCGTTTTTGATGATGCGTTCCACGGGCATATTGGGTTCTACTTGCAACAACGCATCTACTACCTTCTGTGTTTGTTTGATTGGGTAGCCTAAAACGCTCAATGCAGATAACGCTTCATCGCGTTGTGTATTGTTTGAAACAACAGATATTTCTCCTTCTTCCAACAATCCAGTTACCTTATCACGTAGGTCAACAATTACACGTTGGGCGGTTTTTGCCCCAATTCCTTTTATGGCTTGGATGGCAGGAACGTTGTCGGATTGGATGGCTTGAATTACTTCTTGGGGATTCATAGACGAAAGCACCGTACGAGCGGTGTTGGCGCCAATACCACTAACGCTAATGAGCAATCGAAAAACACTTCGTTCCACTTCTTCCATAAATCCATAGAGCGTGTGTGCGTCTTCGCGTACTTGGTGATGGGTGAAAATACGAATGTGTTCGTCTTCGGGCAATTGTCCATAGGTGTATAGCGATATATGAACTTCGTACCCTACTCCACTGCAATCTACCACCAATGTTGTGGGGGTCTTGCTGATGAGTCTCCCATTGAGTTGTGTAATCATATCTTTTTGTTTTGTGCATCCACCACGGCTACAGCAGTCATGTGTACAATTTCATCTACACTAGCACCCAATTGTAAAATATGTACGGGGTGTTTTAATCCCATCATAATGGGCCCTATAGAGAGTGCGTTGTCCATTTCTTTGATGAGTTTGTAGGCGATATTCGCCGCATTCAAATCTGGAAATAATAAGGTATTTACCTCTTTGCCTGCAATTTTAGAAAAAGGGAATTTTGCTGTGCGCATGGTTTTATTGAGCGCAAAATCCGCTTGAATAGGCCCATCTACATCAATATGGGGTACGTAGCGATGCAACAAAGAAACCGCTTCATTGACTTTTTGTGCATCCTCGTTTTTGGAAGAGCCAAAATTAGAATACGACAACATAGCCACCTTAGGCTGCATACCAAACAGCGTCGCCGTATAAGACGTCATTTGGGCAATTTTTGCCAAATCTTTTGCATTGGGGTTGATATTAATAGAGGTGTCTGCCAAAAATAAGGGACCCTTATTGGTAATCATTAAGTTGGTAGTCGCCACACGATTTACGCCCTCTGCCCTGTCAATAACATGCAAAACCGGCTTCAGCACATTCGGATAACTGCGACTGTAACCCGAAATCATCGCATCGGCATCACCCTCACGTACCATCATGGCAGCAAAATAGTTACGCTCTCGCATTCTGCGTTGCGCATCGTAAAGCGTAACCCCTTTTCGCTGGCGCAATTTCCAATAGGTATTGGCATACCCTTCACGCTGTGTTTTTACCACATCATTTTTTGGATCAATTATAGTAATATCCGCCTCGAACTCTAGCGTCTGCATCAACTCCCGAATTACTGCTTCGTCACCCAACAAAATAGGCTCGGCAATACCTTCCTCGTGTACCAATTGCGCTGCCTTTAAGACATCTAATTCTTCGCCTTCCGCATATACTACACGCTGTGGGTTTGCTTTTGCTTGGCTAATGATTAGGCGCACCACCTTTTTGTCTGAGCCTGTTCGCTGATGCAGCTCTTCTTGATATTTTTCCCAATTTTCGATGGGAGCATGCGCCACCCCACTTTCCATAGCGGCCTTTGCCACCGCCATTGGCACAGTAGTAATAAGTCGTGGATCAAAGGGTTTTGGAATGATATACTCCTTACCAAAGGCAAGTTTAGTTGCTCCGTAAGCAATATTAACTTGCTCAGGAACAGTTTCTTTTGCCAAATCGGCAAGTGCATGAACCGCTGCCATTTTCATGGCTTCGTTTATTTTGGCAGCCCTTACGTCCAATGCTCCTCTAAAAATAAACGGAAATCCAAGTACGTTGTTCACCTGGTTCGGAAAATCGGAACGCCCCGTTGCCATGATAACGTCATCTCGTGTGGCTACCGCTAGGTTGTAATCTATCTCTGGATCGGGGTTTGCCATAGCAAATACAATCGGAGTTGCCGCCATAGCTTGCAACATTTCAGGGGTCATTATATCGGCTTTTGAAAGTCCGATAAACACATCTGCCCCAACAAGTGCCTCTTCCAAAGTATGCACGTCAGTTTCGGTAGCAAATTCTTTCTTTTGCGCTGTAAGGTTTTCTCGGTCTGCTCTGATAATCCCTTTGCTGTCGGTCATCATTATGTTTTGAGGCAACACGCCCAAGGCACGATACAATCGCGCACACGAAATGGCTGCTGCGCCAGCACCGCTAATCACCATTTTAATGGAGGCTAATTCCTTATTTGCCAATTCTACGGCATTCAATAATGCCGCTCCCGAAATGATAGCCGTTCCATGCTGATCGTCATGCATTACGGGAATGTTGAGTTCATCTACGAGGCGGCGTTCAATTTCAAACGCCTCTGGGGCCTTGATATCTTCCAAATTTATCCCCCCAAACGTAGGAGCGATGTTTTTAACCGTTTCCACAAATGCATCAATATCTTTTGTATCTACCTCAATATCAAACACATCTATTCCCGCAAAAATCTTGAACAACAAGCCTTTACCTTCCATAACGGGTTTAGAGGCTTCGGGGCCAATATCGCCTAAGCCCAATACAGCAGTTCCGTTTGAAATCACGGCTACCAAATTGGCTTTGTTCGTGTATTTGTATACGTTTTCGGTAGATTTTTCAATCTCCAAACAAGGCTCGGCAACCCCAGGAGAATATGCCAGCGAAAGATCGCGCTGACTGGTGTAGGGCTTACTAGGATTTACCTCTAGCTTTCCGGGTTTTGGCTTGGCGTGGTAAATGAGCGCCTCTCGACGTTTGCTTTCTTGACTCATTTGGTCATGGTTTTGAGGTGGGAAAGGTATTGAATTCTTGTTATTTTAAAAACTCCAGGTTGCGTTTTAATCCAGAAAAGCCTGCGCGTTGTACTGCACTAGCATTAAACAACCTATCAAAAACTTCTTCCGTGATTTCTTCCCAATCGTTTTTTGAAAGTTGCATCAGTTCTGGATGTGGTTCAAAATTGGGCTCGCTATGCGGAGTTGCAAACCGATTCCACGGACATACTTCTTGGCAAATATCGCAGCCAAATGCCCAATTGTCAAACTGTCCTTTTACCTCTGTTGGAATGGCATCTTTAAGTTCAATGGTAAAATACGAAATACATTTACTGGCATCCAATTGATAGGGTGCTACAAAGGCATCGGTGGGGCAAGCATCGAGGCAAGCCGTACAGGAACCGCAATGGTCGGTTACCGCACCATCGGGGGCAAGATCTAAATCAATAATTAGCTCTGCAATAAAAAAATAGGAACCGTTTTGTTTGCGAATCAGGTTTGTGTTTTTGCCTACCCAACCCAAACCGCTTTTGGCAGCCCATGCCTTTTCCAATACGGGCGCAGAGTCCACAAAAACACGACCCTCAACAGCACCTATCTGCTGCTGGATTTCGTGCATAAATTCAAACAGCTTGTCTTTGACAACACGGTGATAGTCTTTGCCGTAGGCGTATCGTGCGATTTTGGGTGCAGCCTTATCTTGTTGAGAGGTGCTAGGAAAATAATTGTATAACAACGAGACCACACTTTTAGCCCCCGGTACAAGTTTCCTTGGGTCTAGGCGTTTGTCGAAGTTACGAGCCATATAGCCCATTTCGCCGTGGTAATTTTGCGTAAGCCAGGCTTCCAGTCTAGGCGCTTCTTCTGCTAAAAAATCGGCTTTGGAAATGCCACACGCCATAAAGCCCAGGCGTTGGGCAATTTGCTTTACGATAGCAGCATGGGTTGCGCGGCTCAAAACAAGCCTTTTTGGGTGTTCGGCATCGATTTGCCAAAGTGCTTATAGGCTTTTTCGGTTACCTCACGACCACGAGGCGTGCGTACTAAAAAGCCCTCTTGAATCAAAAAGGGCTCATAAACCTCCTCTAGGGTTTCACCATTTTCAGAAACCGCCGTAGCTAGGGTGTTAATGCCAACAGGTCCGCCTTTAAATTTTTCGATTAGAGTTGTAAGGATTTTATTGTCCATTTCGTCCAAACCATGCGCATCTACGTTTAGGGCTTTAAGCCCAATATGCGTGATTTCTGTGTCAATCGTACCGTTCCCTTTGATTTGTGCATAGTCGCGTACACGGCGCAAGAGCGCATTGGCAATACGAGGCGTACCTCGACTACGCCCAGCAATTTCGATGGCAGCAGCCTCGTGAATGGGTATGTTTAAAATCCCTGCACTCCGCTCCACAATTCCTGACAATACTTCTGTGGAATAATATTCCAACCTACTGTTAATGCCAAAACGTGCCCGCATAGGTGCTGTTAGCAAGCCCGATCGCGTTGTAGCCCCCACAAGGGTAAACGGACTGAGTTCTATTTGTACCGAACGGGCGTTAGGTCCCGTTTCTATCATAATATCGATGCGGTAATCCTCCATAGCGGAGTACAAATACTCCTCAACAACGGGACTAAGGCGGTGAATTTCGTCAATAAAGAGTACGTCTCTGGGCTGCAAATTGGTGAGTAAGCCTGCCAAATCACCGGGTTTGTCCAACACCGGACCGGAAGTGAGTTTTAGGTTTACGCCCAGTTCATGTGCCAAAATATGCGCTAGCGTAGTTTTGCCCAACCCCGGAGGACCATGCAATAAAGTGTGGTCTAAAGGCTCCTCGCGCTGATTGGCAGCGGCAACAAAAATCTCAAGGTTTTCCAGTACTTGCGGTTGACCGCTAAAATCGTTAAAGCTAAGCGGACGTAACGCACGATCGATGTCGTGTTCTTCGTTACTCAAGTGTTCGCCCGTTGGGTCCAGATGCTCGTTCATCTAACCAAAGATACGGAAAAGAAAAAAGCCCCGACAATCGACATGTTTCGGAAATCTCACCAGCCGCTCGAGAACCAGGGCTTATTATTAATGCTGTAATTCTTCTTCGCCTTCGGCTAGCGGAACATTTTGCGGAATAAAATCTTCATCGTGTCCGGGCTTGGAGTAATCGTATGCCCAACGATGCACATGAGGGATTTCGCCTGGCCAGTTTCCATGAATATGTTCCACCGGAGCTGTCCACTCCAAAGTATTGGATTTCCATGGGTTTTGTACCGCCTTTTTACCATAGAAAATACTATGGATAAAGTTATACAAGAACACCAACTGCGCAGCACCTGCTATAAGCGCAAAAATGGTAATAATAACGTTGATGTTCGCCAAATCGTCGAAATATGGGAATGCTGTGTTTGAGTAATAACGTCTAGGCAATCCTGCCATACCGATAAAGTGCATCGGGAAGAACACCCCGTAGGCACAAATAGCCGTTACCCAAAAGTGAACATAGCCTAAATTTTTGTTCATCATTCTTCCGAACATTTTTGGGAACCAGTGGTATACCCCCGCAAAAAGACCGTACAATGCCGAAATACCCATTACCAAGTGGAAGTGTGCGACCACAAAATAGGTGTCGTGTACGTTGATATCTAGCGTACTGTCTCCCAAAATAATACCTGTTAATCCGCCCGAAATAAAGGTAGACACCAAGCCAATGGAAAATAACATTCCTGGGTTCATTTGAAGGTTTCCTTTCCAAAGCGTTGTGATGTAGTTAAATGCTTTTACCGCGGAAGGAATCGCAATCAATAAGGTTGTAAATGTAAATACTGACCCCAAGAACGGATTCATCCCCGAGATAAACATATGATGTCCCCAAACGATAGTAGACAAAAAGGCAATTGCCAAAATAGAGGCTACCATGGCACGGTAGCCAAAAATAGGCTTACGGGCGTTGGTTGCCAATACCTCAGAAGTGATTCCCAAAGCAGGAAGCAGTACAATATATACCTCCGGGTGTCCTAAAAACCAGAACAGGTGTTCGTACAATACGGGTGAACCGCCTTGATAGTGAAGCACCTCTCCTTGAATGAAAATATCTGACAAGAAGAAGGATGTTCCAAAACTTCTGTCCATAATAAGCAGCAAGGCTGCAGAAAGCAATACCGGGAAAGAAACCACCCCAATAATTGCGGTTACAAAGAACGCCCAAATGGTAAGCGGAAGTCGTGTCATGGACATTCCCTTGGTGCGTAAGTTGATTACGGTTACGATATAATTAAGCGACCCCAAAAGCGATGAGGCGATAAAAATAGCCATCGACACCAACCAAAGCGTCATTCCAAGTCCCGAACCGGGTTGTGCTTGTGGTAAGGCACTCAGTGGCGGATATATCGTCCATCCTGCTGATGCCGGTCCTGATTCTACAAACAAGGAGGCAATCATGATTACTGATGAGAGGAAAAATAACCAATATGAAATCATGTTTAGCAGTCCAGAAGCCATATCGCGTGCGCCAATCTGCAATGGAATAAGGAGGTTACTAAACGTACCACTCAATCCGGCAGTAAGTACAAAGAAAACCATGAGCGTACCGTGGATGGTTACCAATGCCAAATACACATTGGGGTCCATCACCCCATCAGGTGCCCATTTTCCTAAAAAAGTTTCAAAAACACCAAACGATTTTTCAGGCCATGCCAATTGTAAACGAAACAATAACGACATGGCAATACCAATGATACCCATAATTAGTCCGGTAATAAGATATTGCTTGGCAATCATCTTATGGTCTTGACTAAAGATGTACTTGGTGATAAACGTTTCTTTATGATGTGCGTGATCTGCTCCCATAGCTATCTATTTTACTGTTGGATGGTTTGTGCAAAGGTTGTTTGCTGTGCCAGCCACTTGTTAAAATCCTCTTCTTCTTCTACAACAATTTTCATTTGCATATTGTAGTGCGAAGCACCACAAATTTTGTTACAAAGTAACAAATAATCAAACTGATACGCATCTAAGCCCTCTTCACCATTGGCAATTAGTGCTTGACTGTTTTCGTATCGGATACGGTTAATTTTTTCCACCTTAGCTGCCATTTCTGGGGTTTGACGCATTTCCTCAGTGGTCATGGTTGGCGTAAAAGCAAATTCGGTAATCATGCCCGGAACACAGTTCATTTGTGCTCTAAAGTGCGGCATATAGGCAGAGTGTAGTACGTCTTGTGAACGCATTTTGAAAATCACTTCACGACCTTTGGGTAAGTGCAACTCTTGCACTACAATATCGTCTAATCCATTCGGGTCAGCGGAATCAATACCTACCAAATTTAGTCCGTCATAGTCTTGTAAAAAACGAACGTTCGCATCACCCAAAACACCGTCTTGTCCAGCATATCGCGCTTTCCAGTTAAATTGTTGGGCATAAAGCTCTACAACTAGTGCCTCGTCATTTTCTTCAATATTCATGATGGCTGTCCATGTAAACAATCCATACATAATCAATCCCGCCAAAGTAATTACCGGAATAATTGTCCAAATAAATTCAAGTTTATCGTTGTCGGCATAGAACAACGCTTTTTGGTCTTTGCGACCACGATATTTCCAAGAAAAATAATGCAATAAAGCTTGTGTTATGGTTTGCACAAAAAAGATAAGCGCAAACGAGATCCACATCAAGCGGTCAATGTCTTGTCCGTGTTCTGAAGCAGAATCGGGCAACAATACATCGCCCCATGCCCAAAACGAATAGATAGTAAGCAAGTAGATGAACGCCAAAAAGGCAAACATTAACTGTCCGTTACGGTGGTTGTCTTGGTCGTTTGCCACCTGCGAATCGTCTTTGGTTTGACGAAGCTGGGAAAGCTCAAAAATCTTGGTGATTTGCCAAATGGCAACCCCCACTAAAACCAAAATCGCAAAAAGAATAGCTGCAGTCATTTACTTGTTCTCAATTAATATACAAATCGTTCACTTTCACCTAAATATGGGTCACCACTTGTTTCCAAAGGCGCTTTGGTAAGTGCGCTGAACACCACATATATAAACAGCCCCGCAAAAAATAGGAATCCGCCTATTTCTGCCCAGCCTATAAACCATTGGTCACCAACAGTGGCTGGCATAATCATATTGAAAATATCAACATAATGACCCAGGACAATAATTATTCCCGCCATGACAATAATCCAGTTGGAGCGTTTGTAATCGCTGCTCATCAGAATAAGCAATGGGAAAATAAAATTCATTGCAACCATACCAAAAAACGGCAAGTTGTAATCATCAATTCGAGTAAGGAAATAAGTAACTTCCTCAGGTATATTCGAGTACCAAATCAGCATAAACTGCGAGAACCACAAGTACGTCCAGAACACGCTAAGCCCAAACATAAACTTCGCCAAATCGTGCAAGTGGCTGTGGTTTACTTTTGGTAAATAGCCTTTTGATTTTAGGTAAATTGACACCAAAGCAATTACAGTAACTGCCGTTACCAAACAAGGTGCTAAACCAGTGTGGATCTAAAGACATAATCCAATCCCACGCCATCATAGACTCGGTAACAAAGAAGAACACCAAGAAGCCAGCAGAAATGCGGAAGTTCTTTTTGTAGTTGCTTACATCTCCTGCGGAAGCATGGTCTTGCGCCAATGAAAATTTACGTGAAAAATAGCGATACGCATTCCATCCCAAAAGATAGATAGCCGCGCGGATAAGGAAAAACGGCACATTCAAATAGCCTACTTTCCCTTGAATAATTTCGTCATGTGCTACGGTATCAGCATCCATCCAAACAAAAAGGTGGTTGGCGTGAAGTCCCGTGAGTACCAAGAACACATAAATAATAATAGACCCCGGTACCAAATAGGCTGTAATGCCTTCCATAACACGGTAAAGCAAAATAGACCAGCCCGCTTGTGCAGCCCGTTGGATTGCATAGAACACCAGCGTTCCCAAGGCAATCATAAAGAAGAAAAAGGCAGCTACATAAAGGGCAGCCCAAGGTTTGTTTTGCAGTTGGTGTAACAAATGTTCACCGTGGGCATCATCGTGGCCTGCATCATGTGCAGCAGCAGCGTGGTCGTCGTGATGTGCTTCCGCTTCGTGGTGGTCAGCAGCAGGAGCATGCGCCTCATGACTGGTGCCATGCGCCTCGCCGTGTTCGCCGTGTGCATCGGCAACCATGGCTTGTGCTTCTTCTACAGTTTCAGGGGCGCTCATAAAGCCAATAGCTAACCCAATAAACCCAAGTCCCATAAGAACAAAGGCGGTGATTTTAAGTCGTTGAGCAAAAGTGTACATGGCCAATTATTTTGTCAGTTCGTTGCGTAAATACATTACATGTTGGGCAATCTGCCAACGCTCTGTAGCGTTAACTTGTCCGGCATGCGAGCCCATCGCATTTTTACCGTACATCAATACGTGATAGATGCTTCCCTCAGTGATATCCCTGTCGGCATAGCTAGGAATACCCAAAAACTTTTCACGTTTCATCAGTATGCCTTGACCATCGCCTTTTTTGCCGTGGCAAACCGCACAATAGACTCCATACAGTTCCTTTCCTTCGGCACGGTGTGCATCAGATTGCTCTAGTGGTGAAACAAGGTTGGCTTTTGCCGCCTCATAGCCCGCATTTGTATCGGGATAATCATAAGGTGCCCATCCACGCGCAACCGTTCCCTCAACAGGAAGTTGTGCCTCTACACCATTGGCAAATGCAGCAGACTCCACATAGGTTTCATACCCCACAGCTTCATACATATTGGGGAAATATTGATAGTTGGGTTTTGAAGGATTAAAACAAGATACCAACAAAAGCGAAACCGATAAAATACTAACTACTTTTTTCATGCGTGTTGGTTTTCGTGAATACTAACATCAATTGCACCTGATTTTTTTAACAGCGTCATCAATTTTTTTTCATCACCGTCAACAGCCACTTGCAGCAAAAACTTGTCGTCGGTAGTTTCAGGCATGGGATTTTCGGCTTTTTTGAAGGGCCATAATTTACTGCGCAAGTAAAAGGTAATTACCATAAGGTGTGCCGCAAAAAACACTGTCATTTCAAACATAACAGGAATAAAAGCGGGAAGGTTTTCCATAAATGAAAAGCTTGGTTTCCCACCAATATTTTGTGGCCAATCCTCAATCATGATATGATTAATCATAACAACGGCAACCGTAAATCCTAAAATACCATACATAAATGCAGCCACTGCAATGCGTGTTCCAGCCAATCCCATAGCATGGTCTAGTCCGTGTACGGGGAAAGGGGTAAAAACTTCTTCGATGTGATAATCTGCTTTTTTTACGTCTTTTACCGCATGCAAAAGCGTATCATCATCGTCATAAACGGCATGTACTAATTTACTACTCATGGCTATGGGTGTTTTTGTATTTGTCTCCCGATGATTTCAAAATCGATTTTACCTCTGCCTGTGCAATCACTGGGAAGGTGCGTGCATAAAGCAAGAAGAGTACAAAGAAGAATCCAATCGTTCCAATAAAAATTCCAATATCTACAAATGTGGGTGAGAACATTGTCCACGAAGAAGGTAAATAATCGCGGTGCAATGAAGTTACGATAATAACAAAACGCTCAAACCACATTCCAATATTTACCACAATTGAGATGATAAAAGAGAACATGATGCTGGTGCGCAATTTTTTAAACCACATAAACTGTGGAGAGAATACGTTGCAGGTCATCATTGCCCAGTATGCCCACCAATACGGACCCGTGGCACGGTTTAAGAAGGCGTACTGCTCATACTCCACACCTGAATACCACGCAATAAACAACTCCGTGATATAGGCAACCCCCACAATAGAACCCGTAATCATAATCACGATATTCATCAGTTCAATGTGCTGAAGGGTAATGTAGTTTTCCAAACGGGATACCTTTCGCATGATGATAAGCAGCGTATTTACCATGGCAAAGCCAGAGAAAATCGCACCTGCCACAAAGTAGGGCGGGAAAATCGTGGTGTGCCAACCTGGAATTACCGAAGTAGCAAAGTCAAATGATACGATGGTGTGTACAAGCTTTGAGGTATCTCTAGATGCTATAAAATATTCATCTTTCCCAAGGCCAATGGCCAATGGGCTTCCGAGTTTGGCAACCACCACTTCT
>JBMYLU010000007.1:0-9733 GCA_049596595.1 Flavobacteriaceae bacterium
TGATATGCCGTGCTGCGCGCGAGTTTTTCATCGGCGTAATTAGTGTGTTTATCATCTCAATTGAGGTGATTTGATAATTTAGACTCACAAAGGCAAATCCCTTGTATTGGTTGTTTTCAATCAAAATCACACTCCGTTCATCATGGGTGCGTCCTTTGTCAATAACCAAAAGATTAGGTGTTGGAAAACGCAATCGGTCAATACATTGCTGAACACGCTGATTGTATTGCTCCGCTTTTTCTTTTTCCGCACATGCCCCCAAGCATTGGTTGATTTCTAGGTTTGAGCAAGCCTCTTTTGGCGATTCAAGCCCTACCAACTTTAAACACAGCGTGTATTTCTGTGAAAAGAAATAAAGGGTTTTTCGGG
The DNA here is from genome assembly GCA_049596595.1 of Flavobacteriaceae bacterium. Classification (GTDB taxonomy): domain Bacteria; phylum Bacteroidota; class Bacteroidia; order Flavobacteriales; family Flavobacteriaceae; genus UBA7446. The sequence continues at coordinate 370 of JBMYLU010000007.1, forward strand.
CGTTGTTTAGATTTTTAAATGTCGTAACATATTCCATGCTGTCTTGGGCATGTGCAATGCGCAAAAATCGATACCCTGAAGCTGTTACACCTTCTTCCAATCCAAAACGGATGCGATCGTTTTTATGTACGCGGTTGTGTTTGGGTTTGTGCAATTGGATTTCATCTACCTCTTTGAGTAAGGCAATGAGTTCACTTCCTGTTTCTTCTGTGCTCACGCTATGCGTTTCCAATTGAAGCTTCAAAGCCTTTCGGCTTTTTCCTGTAAAGTGTTGGTTTACACGCTTTCGCATATTGGTGCTTTTGCCTATGTAAATCACATCACCGTTTTGGTTGTGTAAATAATATACGCCCGTTGCGGGTTTGACTTGCTCCACCAAATGCAAAAACTTGCGTGCTACTTGATCGTGTTCTTTGGTGCGCAATACTTGTTTTACGATGGTCTTCTCCAGGTCTTTGTCAAGTAATAACTTTAACAGTTTTAGTGTGGCTCGAGCATCTCCTGCGGCGCGGTGCCGATCGCTTAGCGGAATACCCAACGAACGCACAAGTTTTCCCAGTTTATACGATGCCTGTTCGGGGATGAGTTTTTTTGCTAGTGCTACGGTACAAAGCGAGGGTCTTTCATAAGTAAACCCCAGTCGGTTAAACTCCGTGCAGAGCATACGGTAATCAAAACTTGCGTTATGCGCTACTAGGGTACAGTCTTCTGTGATTTCTACAATGCGTTTTGCCACCTCATAAAACTTTGGCGCATTGCGCAACATTTTTTCGTTAATTCCCGTAAGATTTGCCACAAAGGGTTGAATGGGGCGTTCGGGATTAATAAGGCTAATGAATTGATCTACAATTTTATTGCCATCAAATTTGTAGATGGCAATTTCGGTAATTCCCTCTTCGTTGTATTTTCCTCCTGTGGTTTCTACGTCAACAACTGCGTACATGCCCTAGTTTCTATGCCCAAAAATAAGGCTTCCTACGCGAATCATATTGCTGCCTGCTGCTATGGCTATTTGAAAATCGTTACTCATACCCATCGAAAGCACCGATAAGGATTTTGTTGTTTTCCAAGTTGTGTAAAAATTAGCTAGGGTTTCAAACTCTTTTTTGATTTGGATTTCGTCATGAGTAAATGTTGCCATACCCATCAGTCCAACAATACGCACATGGGGGTAGGGGTTTTCTTGAGAAAGCAATTCCGCTGCCTCTTGGTATGAAAATCCAAATTTTGATGATTCCTCAGCGATGTGAATTTGAATCAACACATCAATTATTCGGTTGTTTTTTTGCGCCTGTTTATTGATTTCAGCAAGTAGCCGCTCGCTGTCTACTCCATGAATCAAATGCACAAATGGCGCAATGTACTTGACCTTGTTGCGTTGCAAATGCCCTATCATATGCCAGTAGATATCAGTGGGTAAGGATGCTGCTTTTTGGCAAAGCTCTTGCACTTTATTTTCACCAAAATCGCGTTGCCCTTCAGCATAGGCCTGCTCAAGGGCAGCGTTGGGTTTGGTTTTGGAAACTGCCACAAGGGTTACATCTTCAGGTAAATCGGCAACGATTTTTTGGATATTCTCCGCTATCATTGTGATGATTTTTCCACAAGTTCAGAAACGCGTAAGGCAATGTCTAGGGCATTTTTCCCCTGCTCTAGGGGCACAATAACAGCTGACTTTTTTGTGATGGCATCGGCAAAACATTCAAGTTCCATCAAAATGGCATTGACCGTTGGAATTTCAGGATTGTCAAAATAGATACGTTTCTTTTTGCCTTGAGCGTTTTCAAGTACCATATCAAAATCACCTACATTTTCGGGGGCATCGTGCATTTTTACTACCTCTACTTTTTTCTCAAGGTAGTCTACCGAGATATAAGCGTCCTTTTGGAAAAAGCGTGCTTTGCGCATGTTTTTAAGCGAAATTCTACTTGCTGTAAGGTTGGCAACACAGCCGTTTTCAAATTCAATGCGCGCATTGGCAATATCGGGTGTTTCGCTTATGATAGCGACCCCACTTGCAGAAATGTTCTTAACTGGAGAACTAACTACGCTTAAAACGGTGTCAATATCATGAATCATTAAATCCAGAACCACAGGCACATCGGTACCACGAGGATTAAATTCCGCCAACCGATGTGTTTCTATAAACATACTGTTGTTTATATGGTCTTTGACGGCTAAAAATGCAGGGTTAAATCGCTCTACGTGTCCCACTTGCCCCAACACATTATGCTCTTTGGCGAGAGTAATAAGTTCCTCGGCTTGGGCTACTGTTTGTGTAATGGGTTTTTCAATAAATACATGTTTTCCTTTGGCAATGGCTTCTTTAGCCAACGGATGATGATAAGTAGTCGGCGTAACGATGTCTACCATATCTACGGCATCCATCAAATCACTAGCGGAATCAAATGCCTTAAACCCATATTCTTCAGTTATTTGTGTTCTGACGGCTTGGCTTTCATCATAAAAACCAATCAAATCATATTTATCAGATTCGTTTAGTAGGCGCAAATGAATTTTTCCTAGATGACCAGCACCCAAAACGCCTGCTTTTAATTTCTTTCCCATGCTACAAATGTAATAAGATTGGGTGGTGAGCAGGCAGTTGATTTTGTATTTTTGAGCCAAAGATGCACGATACAACAAAACATCAGGGGAAACGCCGGCAGTTGGTGGAAGTGTTAAAGCAAAAGGGAATTGTCCAAAGTGCAGTACTCAGTGCCATTGCTGAAATTCCAAGACATTTGTTTTTGGATAGCAGTTTTGTAGACCATGCCTATCAAGACAAAGCGTTTCCGATTGGCGCAGCGCAAACCATTTCGCAACCCTATACAGTAGCCTTTCAAAGCGAACAATTGCAGCTTACACCAGGTATGACAGTGTTAGAAATTGGTACGGGTTCGGGCTATCAAACAGCGGTGCTTTGCCATATGGGCGCAAAGGTATATTCCATTGAACGCCAACACGAATTGTTTCGCACCAGTCTAAAGCGATTGCCCGCCCTAGGATTTAAACCCAAAAAACTCATTTTTGGCGATGGGTACAAAGGATTTCCTGAGCAAGCCCCGTTTGATAGAATTATTGTAACAGCAGGTGCGCCCAATATTCCTGAAGCACTTTTAGCACAATTGACTGTTGGGGGACGGATGGTAATTCCCGTGGGAGAAAATCAACAAAAAATGACAGTTATTACCCGAACGTCAGCTACTGATTTTGAAAAATTGGTTTTGGGCGATTTCCGTTTTGTACCCCTTTTGGAGGATAAAAACTAGTTTTTAAAATTCTTTTTTATGCGGTCAAGTTGCCGTTTGTTATCACGATCTTTTATGGTTTCACGTTTGTCGTGAATTTTCTTACCCTTGGCTAAGGCAATGCGTACTTTTGCCAATCCTTTATCTGTTAAAAACACTTGAAGCGGTACTATGGTAAGTCCTACATTCTGTACCTGCTTGAGTAATTTTCGCAATTCTTTGCGCTGCAGTAAAAGTTTTCGGTCGCCTTTGGTGCGGTGATTCACATATCCGCCGTGGCTGTACTCGTCTATGTGCATGTTAATAATAAATAATTCGCCCATGTATTTAGGCAATAGAAGCCTTCCCGGCACGAATAGATTTAATCTCCGTACCTGTTAACACTATGCCCGCGGTGTACTGATCCATGAGTTCGTACTCAAACCGGGCGCGCTTATTCTTAATGTTAATCGGCTTTTGCATGATGCAAAAATATAACCTTCTGCGGGATGTTGATTTATTTTTAATAAAAGCCTCCGTTTTAGTGCTTTGTATTATGTGGTTTGGCTATTTTTGTGCTTTAATTTTAGCTATGAAAATCCAACGCGACGAACAAATTTTTGAGTTAATAGAGGCAGAAAAAGAACGCCAATTGGGTGGTATTGAACTTATTGCTTCTGAAAATTTCACCAGTCCGCAAGTCATGGAAGCCACAGGCTCTATTCTGACCAACAAATACGCTGAGGGCTATCCAGGCAAACGATATTACGGGGGTTGTGAGGTGGTTGACGAAATTGAAACCATTGCCATTGACCGTGCAAAAGCGCTCTTTGGTGCAGCCTACGCCAACGTACAACCGCACTCAGGTTCACAGGCAAATACGGCTATCTATCATGCCTTTATCAAACCTGGTGATAAAATCATGGGTTTTGATTTGTCGCACGGAGGACACCTTACGCACGGTTCGCCTGTAAACTTTTCAGGTCGTTTGTACAATGCAGTTTTCTATGGTGTAGATAAAGAAACGGGTCGTTTGGATTACGATGTTATTGAAGAAATTGCCGCACGCGAAAAGCCCAAAATGATTATTGCTGGTGCTTCCGCATACTCTAGAGATATTGACTTTAAACGATTTAGAGAAATTGCCGACAGCGTTGGTGCTTTTCTATTAGCTGATATTTCACACCCGTCTGGACTTATTGCAAAAGGAATTTTAAATGATCCCATGCCGCATTGCCATGCGGTTACCACCACAACACACAAAACCCTTCGTGGTCCTCGTGGTGGACTGATTTTAATGGGTCAAGATTTTGAAAATCCTTTCGGATTGAAATTCAAAAACGGAAATGCACGCATGATGTCTTCGTTGTTGGATATGGCGGTATTTCCTGGAAATCAAGGCGGACCACTAGAACACGTTGTAGGAGCAAAGGCTGTTGCTTTTGGTGAAGCCCTAACGGATGATTTTTTGCACTACATTTTGCGAGTACGTGAAAATGCACAAGCCATGGCAAAAGCATTTGTAGACCGTGGGTATCACCTTATTTCTGGAGGTACAGACAATCACATGATGTTGGTAGATTTACGCAACAAAAACATATCGGGTAAGCAAGCCGAGCAGGCACTTGTAAAAGCTGAAATCACAGCGAACAAAAACATGGTGCCTTTCGATGATAAATCTCCGTTTGTTACTTCAGGAATCCGTTTTGGAACTGCTGCAATTACCACGCGTGGTTTGGTTGCTGCTGATATGGAGCCTATCGTTTCTTTAATTGACGAGGTAATTCAAAATCCAGAGAACGAAAAAGTACTCGAAGGGGTTGGTGAGCAGGTACACGCCATGATGGCGCATCGCCCGCTTTTCAACGCTTAATCTTCAACTACAATATGCTGATAGGCACCCAAATCGGGTGGTGACGTGCGGTTTTCCCCTGCCAAATCAACAGGTAATTGTGCGCCAATAATGGCATCTCCTTTTTGGATAAAATCACTGTCTTGCGAAATACGCATGTCGTTTTCTTCGGGTAACACAAACCCCGGATTTCCGTTGCGAATAATTTGATTATAGTATGTGGTGTTGTTCCAATCAAAAAACGGATTATCGATTACAGCTTGACTCGAACTTTCAAATTGCAATGCTGTGTGGTTTAGCTTGAAGGTAAAAGCACTTGTCCCAGCTTTATCTACATAAAATTCCACCAACTGATTACCCTCAATAATACAATTATTAAAAGTAGCATTCTCAAGGGGCTTTGTGAAGTTGGTGTTGTCATCGAGGCGCACATAATCATCTAAAAATACAGCAGGGGTAGCGCGAAAACCTTTATTCCAGTAGTTGGCAAAAGTGCAATGGTTAAAGGTGTATTTACCGCCGATATTACCGTAAAACGAAATTTGACCAGCGTTTCCAAACACGCTGTTCTCTGCATAAATATGTGCTGTTTTTCCCCATAAGTTTGCCGATGCGCTGTTGTGAATCTGGGTGTTTTTCAGCGTTAGTGTTGGTTGAGTTGTTTCATCATTATAATCCATCAAAATACCCACCGTGGCATTTTTTATTGTTACGTGATTAAATTTGTGTTGCGTACTCCCTTGGGTAAGCCAAATGGCACCCCATTGCCCTGGAATAAAATCATAAAGCGGTTCTAACCGGTCCCCTTCAAAAATAACCTCACCTTCCAGCTTTTCTAGGTCATTGCTTGGGGTACCATTCACATGTATGCTCGCATCTTTTGCTACTATTATCCCTGAATTCTTATGAAAATGAATCCTAGACCCTGCTTCAAAAACAGCCGTTTTTCCTGTGGGAACTCCCATATAGCCATATACGACATAGGGCTTTTTATTCGTGAATACAAGTTCATTGTCTTCTAAGAAAAAACCTTCAATACCAACCGTATTTCCTTGATCGTCAATGCCAATGGGAATGCTTTCTTTGATGCCTTTGTCGTTTTTTTCAGGGTAGAGAAATACAGCATCTTGCACAAGGGTCATGAGTGTAACTTCTCCAACTCCGGCAAATTGGAGTAGGTCTTCGTATAAAAACTGGGTTTTATTACTTGTTAATTTAGCAATGTCTGCGGTCGTTTCCACATACACATACATGCTGTCTTTGGGAAGTAGTTCTATGTTGGAAAACGATTTTCCACTCAAACCATCTACGTTTAACCTGAAATTTGAGGCTTCGCCCTTAGCTAAGCTTATCGAAGGAATAGATACTGCATCGTCAGCGGTATTGTATACTTTTAAGGTGTAGGTTGCTGAGCTAATCCCTGTAAAAATGGTATCCAAATAAACGGTATCGCTACTAAAACGCAACTCACTTTGTTGTACGGGACGGAATGTAAAGTCGCTGCGACAACTGCTGGAAAAGCAGAGTAGAACCACTCCGCCTAGTAGTAGGGTAGCTTTTAAAAAAATATGTAGTCTATTGTTTTTCAATGATTTTTACTTCAAAAAGTTTATCCCAGTATTTTCCGGTTACAAAAAAGGTTTTTCGTTTGGGGTGATAGGCAATGCCATTAAATACATCTAAGCGATTGTGTTGTTGAACCTTTTTCTTTAGACCCGAAAAATCTACTACACCATTAACGATTCCTGTTTTTGGGTCAATGATGACCACCACATCTTTGTTAAACTGATAGGTGTTCCCGTAAATCATTCCATCTACGTACTCCATTTCGTTGACTTTAGATAGGTAGGTGTTGTGGGTAACGATGTCTTTGCTGTCGAGTTCTTCAAAAGTATTTGGGTCAAGTGTCCATAATTTTTGACTGCCGTCAGTTTTGTAAAGCACTTTTCCATCGTTGCATAGCCCCCAACCTTCGGGACTTTGGGTGAATTTAAATGATTTTTCGAGGGTCAAGTCGGATGGGTTGTACACAAAACCCAACTTCTTTTTCCACGTTAGTTGGATGATTTTTCCTCCAAAATGGGTTAGCCCCTCTCCAAAATACGCTTTGTCTAGGGATAATTTTTGAATGATTTCTCCCGTCTTGAAGGCTACTTTTCTAACCGAAGAAGCTCCATATTGTCCGGTACTTTCATAAAGGGTATCACCTACAAATTCCAATCCTTGTGTGTAGGCATTGATATCATGCGGATACGTATTTACAAGGGCATAGGTATATACTTTTGGTTTTTTTGAGGCAAAAACGCGAATACTTTTGGTAACTTCTTTTAAACCGTTTTCAGTCTCAATAATTGCTTTAACTTCTTGTTCACCAGTATTTTGAGGGATGATATATGGGGTGTCTATTTTCTGGTTATTCCAATAAAATTTATGGCTTTTGGTGTCTGTAAGTGTATTCAACGATAAGTGAATGGTATCTGATGGACGTACCTTTTTGACAGCGCTTTTTGTGATGATTTTATACGATACGGATTGTTTTGACGAACAGCCTCCAACTGCCAAAAAAATGGCAACACATCCAGTAAAAAATATCTTTTTCATGAGGCGAAAAATAATGTTTAAAAATATCTATAATCTTCAGAAAAAAAAACGAACAAAGCATATATATTTGCGTTGGGCAAGTCCTATACAACCAGCTCCTGCTGAATTCCCCCAGGGCGGAGACGCAGCAAGGGTAGGCGGTCGTAGCGGTGTGCTATAGGTAACTTGCCCTTTTTTGTATGAAAAATCCTTGTGTTGTTCTCATTACAGGCGCCTCTTCGGGTATTGGTTTAGCTGCCGGTTCGTATCTTCAATCGCGTGGTTTTGAGGTTGTTGGCACAAGTAGAAATCCCAAAAATTATCCCAATCATCCTTTTCCGCTGGTTCCTATGGATGTTCAAGACAATACCTCCATTCAAAAGGCATTAGAAGGTGTTGTTACCCAACATGGGCGGTTGGATGTGCTCGTTAACAACGCAGGAATGGGTATGGCTGCTCCTTTAGAAGAATTGGAAATGGAACCCATTGACCGCATCATGGATACCAATCTCAAAGGTCCTATTCGTGTGATTCAACAGGTCTTGAAAATCATGCATAAGCAACAGTCGGGACGGATTATCAACGTTGCCTCGTTGGCAGGCGATAATGGTCTGCCGTTTAGAAGTGTGTATTCTGCGTCAAAAGCTGCCTTGATACGCGTAACAGAAAGTTTGCGCTTGGAACTTCGGCATACGCTCATTCAATGCACCACGCTTTCACCGGGCTCAATTCAAACCCCTATTGCCGCTAACCGCTTTTATGCACCATTAAAAGAGGATTCACCGTATTATACCCAATATAAAAATGCTCTTTCGGATATGGATGCCCATGTGAATAAGGGACTTAAGCCTATTGAAGTAGCCAAAAAATTAGAACAACTCATCCAAACAAAAAGACTAAAACCCCACTATAGCGTGGGTCCGTTTTTGGAAATATTTTCACCTGTAATTAAGTTTTTCTTGCCACAGCGCACATACGAAAACGTTCTGGCATCATTCTATAACCTAAAATAAACCACATGAAGTTTTTTATTGACACCGCAAACCTAGATCAAATTAAAGAAGCCCAAGCCTTAGGCATTTTAGATGGGGTAACCACCAATCCGTCTTTGATGGCGAAAGAGGGCATTACTGGACAAGAAAACATCATTGCCCACTACAAAGCCATTTGTGAGATTGTAGATGGCGATGTTTCTGCCGAGGTAATTTCAACCGATTTTGAGGGTATGATAAAAGAAGGGGAGGCACTTGCTGCCTTACACCCACAAATTGTGGTAAAAGTACCTATGATTTTGGAAGGCATCAAAGCCATTAAATATTTTTCGGACAAAGGAATTAAAACAAATTGTACGCTGGTGTTCTCAGTCGGGCAAGCCATTCTTGCTGCCAAAGCCGGTGCGACCTATGTTTCCCCTTTTATTGGGCGCTTGGATGATATTTCTACAGATGGGCTACAGCTTATCGAAGACATTCGTAATGTGTATGACAACTACGAATTTGGTACGGAAATTCTTGCAGCTTCGGTACGTCACACCATGCACGTGATTGACTGTGCACACATTGGCGCAGACGTGATGACGGGTCCGTTGAGTGCCATTGTTGGTTTGGCAAAACACCCTTTAACCGATAGCGGGTTGGCAAAATTCCTTGAGGACCATAAAAAAGGAAATTAAACACAAGTAAAATACACTTAAAAAGCCCAC
>JBMYLU010000007.1:9743-13125 GCA_049596595.1 Flavobacteriaceae bacterium
AAAACAATACTATTACGGCTACTAGAGTGGTACTTCCTTGCAAAAATCGAATTCGATTTAAAACAAGTGGCTTTAGCTTGTGGGCTTTTCTATTTTTGCAAAAAATAAATTTATGCTATCCGTATCTAATCTTTCGGTTCAATTTGGCAAACGTGTTTTGTTTGACGAAGTAAATGTTTCGTTTAATCAGGGCAATTGCTACGGCATTATCGGTGCTAACGGCGCAGGTAAATCTACCTTTTTAAAAGTATTGACTGGAAAAATGGAGGCAAATTCGGGTAGTGTACACCTAGAGTCTGGAAAACGGATGTCGGTATTGGAGCAAAATCACTTTGCTTATGATGAGTTTCCGGTGTTGGAAACCGTAATTCGTGGTAACAAACCCCTTTTTGCCATCAAAAAAGAAATGGACGATTTGTATGCCAAATCTGATTTTTCAGATGCTGACAGTAATCGTGTAGGGGAGTTGCAAATTAAGTTTGAGGAAATGAACGGTTGGAATGCCGAGAGCGATGCTGCCGCTATGCTTTCTAATCTTGACATTAACGAGGAACACCATTATACCTTAATGAAAGATTTGGACGGAAAGCAAAAAGTGCGGGTGTTGTTGGCACAGGCGCTTTTCGGAAATCCTGACGTACTGATTATGGATGAGCCTACCAACGACCTAGACTACGAAACCATTCAGTGGCTTGAAAATTTCTTGGCAAACTATGACAATACCGTAATTGTGGTATCACACGACCGCCATTTTCTCGATGCTGTTTGTACGCATATTTCAGATGTAGACTTCGGTAAAATCAACCATTACTCGGGGAATTATACTTTTTGGTATGAGTCAAGTCAATTGGCAGCAAAGCAGCGTGCACAGCAAAACAAAAAAGCTGAAGAAAAGAAAAAGGAATTGGAGGAGTTTATTGCGCGTTTTAGCGCAAATGTGGCAAAGTCTAAGCAAGCTACCTCTCGAAAAAAGATGATCGACAAGCTCAATATTTCAGATATCCGTCCTTCGTCTAGGCGTTATCCTGCCATTATTTTTGAGCGTGAGCGCGAAGCCGGAGATCAAATCTTAAACATTGAGGGACTTGCTGCCGAAGTAGATGGCACACCCCTTTTTACTAATATCGATTTGAACTTAGCTAAGGGCGACAAGGTGGTGGTGTACAGCAAAGATGCACGTGCAGCTACTGCTTTCTACGAAATTATCAATGGAAAACAGCAAGCTAGTGCGGGTTCCTTTCAGTGGGGCGTAACCACCAACCAAAGCTATTTACCCCTAGATAATGCCGCCTATTTTGACAAAGACGAGTCGCTTGTGGACTGGTTGCGTCAATATGCCAAAACCGACGAAGAGCGTGAGGAGGTATTTTTGCGCGGCTTTTTGGGAAAGATGTTATTCAGTGGTGAGGAAGCCTTAAAATCTGCTAAAGTCCTTTCCGGGGGCGAGAAGGTACGTTGTATGCTTTCGCGCATGATGATGGAGCGCGCCAATGTGGTGATGCTAGATGAACCCACAAACCACTTGGATTTGGAATCCATTACGGCGTTTAACAATTCGCTTATCAAATTTAAAGGGACGGTACTGCTCACCACACACGACCATGCGTTTGCGCAGTCGGTTGGAAACCGGGTTGTAGAGCTTACACCCAAGGGTGTTATCGACCGTTATATGACGTTTGACGATTATATGGCAGATGCCAAAATTAAGGAGTTGCGTACTAAAATGTACGCCTAAAGAAGGGATTTAGCCTTTTCCACTTCAGCGTCTGGTACTAAAAGCTGTTGCATCATGCTTGGGGCACCAAAACCAGCTAGGCGGGCAGATTCGTTTTCGTCTTTGATAATGGGGTAAATGTTGTTTTCCTCTAAAATAGCCTTAATGCGTTGCACATCAACAATGCTTCCACTATACAATAAGGTAAACGAATCGGACATTAGCTGTTGTAGTATTTACTATTCCAAATGGCTTGACTTACGTTCTTGCCTCTAGCGAAGGTATAATAAATTACGATAGCAGCGACCGATTTAAACATAAAGAAATACACCAAGAAAAAGTCGCTAGACGTAGGGTTTGGCGTAAAAACAGAAAGAGGTACAAAAAGCGATAACACAAAACTTAAAACCAATGTGGCGATACACATGGTTATCAGGTTTTTAAAAGGCCAAACTAAAGCTTTTCGGAGTGGATGCAAATCGTTTCCCCATTGATGAATTAGGTAATAATACCCATTTCCCATGGGCGCAAAAAGGAGGGGGTCATCGGCGTTTTCAAGCTTAAAAAGCTTTGAGGGTGCCATCATTTTTAAATCCGTAAGTTCGGTGTTATGGGCTTTTTCAATGGCTTTAATTTGATCTACAGCCTCGGGTGGAAACGTCCCTTTAAAAAGCGTAGCATCCAAAAAGCGTAACCTGTAGTCGATGCAAATCTTTTTGATTTGATGAATATGATACACACGATTTGCATCGATGATGTCAATATCAAAACTATTTTTGGACAGATCGATTTTTCGATGATTTCCCTTTTGGCGAACGCTGTCTAATTGCTGACGGATATTGGTAGGCGCAAACATAATTTTCTTTTTTAGCAACACCCAAAGATACACATAACTATCAAATAATCAAGTGTTTAACTATGTCTAAACAAAGAGGGTTACCGAAGGCTAGCACCGAGTTGTTTTTCGTACTGCTGAGCAATACGCTTCATGGTTTTGTCAATCTGCTTATCAGTAAGTGTTTTGTTATTATCGCCTAAGGTAAAACTTAGCGCATAGGATTTTTTTCCGTCTGGAATTCCTTTTCCAGTAAATACATCAAATAAACGCACATCTTGCAACAAATGACGTTCTGTTTTTAGTGCAATTTGGTGTAATTCTTCAAACGTAATGTTGCTATCCACTAAAAGCGCAAAATCCCTACTCACCGCTGGGAATTTGGATAGCGCTTGCACTTTAATATTTTTTGTGCTGTGCACTAGTAATTCATCAACAAAAAGAGTACACGCAAACACTTCCTTTTCTAAAGAGATGTTTTCAAAAATATCGGTGGCTACCCATCCAAATGTTCCAATACATTTTTCGTTAACAACAAGGTCAATAGATTCTTTGTATTGTGGATGATTCCCGGGTACTTCTTTGGCTTGAATCCCTAGTCGTTGGAGGAGTGCGGAAACAACCCCTTTTAAGAAGAAAAAATCAGATTTTTGATCAGCTATTGCCCAATGATTGGGGTGTTGTTGACCTGTTACGCCAATGCTAAGTGTAGCAATTTGCTTGGTTCCCTTTTCGGTTTTGTGATAAGTATTGCCAAATTCAAATAGTCGCAAGTCTTGTTGTTGGCGGTTTGAATTAAACTGAATGGTTTCCAACATGCCATAGAGCAGGTT
>JBMYLU010000008.1:0-13007 GCA_049596595.1 Flavobacteriaceae bacterium
GTATTTTAAATCGCTAACGGCTGAAGAACTAAAAAAGGTGGAGCATCGAGATTTTACTTCGTATAAAAGCTGAAGCAACACAATATAACGTTCAAAAAAGCGTTATTCTAGCTTAACCAATGCGCTAACTATTGAACACAACTACAAAACGTAAGTCATCATTTTTATTATATCTCCCTTTTTTACTTTTTGAGTGGGGTACGCTTGGTTTATATGTGTTTTTAGCGCTATTCAAATCCACTGTTTTTCAAGAAAACTTCAATCAACAGCTAATATTTATAGTGCTAGTTTGGATTTTTAGCGCTTTGATAGCTAAATTCTATAACTTTGAACGTAATTTAACTTACACAAAACAACTTCAACGCTTTTTGTTATTTTCATTGCTTTGGGCGCTTCTGTTTTTTTTGATTCAACTAATATTGGCTCCTTTTGAAGTAAACAATAGCAACGTTTTATTTTTTTATTTGGTAGTTTTTTTTTCAAAAGCTATTTCTTTATCAACATTGTATAAACTAAGAAGTACGCGTTTACGGTATCAGCAAAATATTTTGGTTTATGATTCAGATTCTGGAAAAAGGTTTATTAATGATATAAAACAGTTAAAGCGAACAGGACTCAATCTGTTTGTAGGAGAGAAAGAACTTTTCGACAAAAAATCATTAGAGGCATTAAAAATATTTATTAACGAAAAGGATATTGAGTCTATTTTTTTACCCATGGAAGCGGCCCTAAAGAAATCTTTAAATCATATAATAAAGTTAAGTTGGAATAAAGAAGTAGAAGTAAAATTTATTAGTGATTACAACTCACCTATTTTGGGTAAAGGGGCAATGACCTTTGGCCTTACAAAAGCCGTAAATCACCTCGTAAGCCCACTTGACAATCGCTTAAAACGAATCCAAAAAAGGGTCTTTGATATTCTTTTTTCCTCTTTTGTAATCGTGTTCTTTTTGTCTTGGTTTATCCCACTGGTTGGATTGTTTATTCTTATTGACTCTAAAGGACCATTATTTTTTATTCAGCACCGCCCGGGTAGATACGGCAAACCTTTTCGTTGTTTAAAGCTGCGCTCAATGGTGATGAATATTAACACTGAGAAATCAGCATTGAGAAATGATGCACGAATCACTCGAGTAGGAAAAGTTATTAGGAGAACAAGCATCGACGAATTGCCACAGTTTTTTAATGTGTTTTGGGGCGATATGTCTGTAGTTGGTCCAAGACCAAACCTTAATTCTCAAAACGATCATTACACCCAAGTTTTTGATGAATACCATAAACGAATGTATTTAAAGCCCGGGATAACTGGCTTAGCACAAGTTAGCGGTGCACGAGGTGGCATTGAAGATGATATTGAAATGAAGCATAGAGTTAAATACGACATATTCTATATTCGCAACTGGTCTTTTGCGTTAGACATTAAAATTATTATCCGAACAGTACTCAACGTAATTAGAGGCGAAGAAAAGGCTTACTAGGGGGTTTTCGTTTCGTAGCGTTTGGTAACCAAATATACCCCCGCCAAAACCACTGCAGACGCCACAAGTTTTGAGGGCGTAAACGCATCTGCACCGACTAAAATAGCATAGCCGATTCCCACCAAAGGCTGCAAATAGGTAAATACGCCTATGGTACTCGCTTTGAGCTGTTTAAGGGCATATACATTTAGTAAATACGTTAAGAAAGTTGTGCCTAAAACTACAAAGCCAAAGCGCCAAATGGCATCAAAAGGGAGCACTGACCAAGAAACCGCATTAAACTCTTTATAGGTAACAGGAAGCGACATCATCAGCCCAAACAAAAACAACCATTTGAGCAAGTGTATGGAGTTGTATTTGGCAGATAAGGGCTTGACCAAAATTAAATACAGACCAAAAGCAGCGGTATTTGCCATAAAAAGTACGTTTCCTAACGGAATGTTTGGGGCATCGGCTCTTAGCTCGTTTCCAAATAAAATCAGCACCAAAGCCCCAATTAACCCTAAAACGACACCAACAATCCGCGGCAGCAGCAACTTTTCTTTGATAAGTACCGCAGAAAAGACAAAAACCAAAATTGGCGTCATGGTAATTAATACAGAACTGTTAATGGGAGTTGAAAACTCGAGCCCTTTAAAAAAACTCAACATGTTTACGGCCATACCCAAAAAAGCACACAACAACATTCGCCCCCAGTCAGTAGGATCGATACGTTGGGAACGGATAAAAAAACTTACCAACCAAAACATCGCTGTAGCCCCTAATAACCGTACCTGAATAAATCCAAAACCTTGAATGTAGTTGGGCATTACTTCTTTGGCAATGGTATGATTAAGCCCGTAGATGGTGGTGGCACCAAAAGCAGCTAACAGTGCAAGGGTACGTTTATCCATCTAATGCAGTCTTCATTTCCACTACCGTTTTCTTTGCATTACCCAAATACACCTTGTTGTCCCATATAAGAATGGGTCGCTTTAAGCAGCTGTATTCGGTTTCGAGTAAACGCTTATAAACCGCTTCTGTAAACACCATTCCTTCTCGCTTTAACTGAGCAAACACACGTCCGCGTTTGTTGATGAGCGCTTCGTAGCTTTGGGTATATTTATACAAAAAATCCAATTGCTCGGGCGTAGCTTTTTGTTGCTTTACGTCTTGCAAATAGGCAGCTTCTTCAATGCCTAATGCTTTAATAATGCGTATACACGTAGAACAGCTTGATAAATAAAGAAATGTATTTTTCATGGTGCTACAAAGTTTAGGAAATTAATGCGAATTCGAGGTGCATTTGCGAAACTTAAATACATTTGCCAAAAAGAAAGCCATGGCAGCTAAAAAACTTAAATTCAATTCTCGAACCATTCACGGAGGACAGCATCCTGATAAAGCTTACGGCGCCATTATGCCCCCGGTTTATTTAACATCAACGTATGCACAAACAAAACCTGGTGAACACCTTGGTTATGAGTATAGTAGGTCGCACAACCCTACACGGTCGGCATTAGAGGCTTCGCTGGCAAGCATAGAATCTGGCAAGCATGCGTTAACATTTGCCTCTGGCATGGCAGCGATTGACGCTGTAATTAAACTCCTCCAACCCGGCGACGAAGTCATTTCAACCAATGATTTATATGGTGGTACCTATCGTATTTTTACTAAAGTATTTGCGTCCTATGGCATCAAATTTCATTTCGTTCCTATGGGGGATATCGCAGCGGTTGAGAAATGCATAAATAGCAACACCAAGCTTTTGTGGGCAGAAACGCCTACCAATCCACTTATGCAGGTCATTGACATCAAAGCCATGTCTGATATTGCTAAAGCAAATAAACTTTTGCTAGCGGTGGACAACACTTTTGCTTCGCCCTATTTGCAACGCCCATTAGAGTTAGGAGCAGACATTGTCATGCATTCAGCCACAAAATATTTGGGTGGACACAGCGATGTAGTGTTAGGCGCCTTGGTGGTAAATAATCCCGAACTTGCCGAAAGACTTGCCTTTATTCAGAACGCCAGCGGCGCAGTCCCTGGACCTATGGATGCTTTTTTGGTGCTGCGGGGGATTAAAACACTTCACGTACGCATGCAACGACATTGTGAAAATGGGCGAGCTGTAGCCGAATTTTTAGCAGCACATCCTAACGTTGAAAAAGTCTATTGGCCTGGACTTGAGAACCACCCTAATCACGAAGTTGCCAAAGCCCAAATGCACGATTTTGGCGGGATGATTTCGTTTGTGCATAAAGATAATAGCCTGGAAAAAGCGGTTGCAATTGTTTCTGCCTTAAAGTTGTTTACACTAGCAGAGTCGCTGGGAGGGGTAGAAAGTCTTGCTGGGCATCCGGCAAGCATGACCCATGCGTCGATACCAAAAGAGGAGCGCGAAAAAACGGGTGTTACCGATGGACTTATCCGCCTAAGTGTAGGCATAGAAGATAGCGAAGACTTGATTGCCGATTTGACACAAGCCTTGGGATAAGTTTCAAAATAAAGCGTACATTCGAATACCAATTCAAATCTTATGGAACAGGTTATTAAAGGGTTTTTACATGAAGTGAGTAAGCGCAATGCACACGAACCCGAATTTATGCAAGCCGTAACAGAAGTAGCGCAAACCGTGCTGCCTTACATTGTTGCTAATGACATTTATCATGGCAAAAACATTCTGATGCGTATAGTAGAGCCTGAGCGTGTAGTGATGTTCCGGGTACCTTGGGTAGACGATAAGGGCGAAATTCAAGTAAATCGTGGCTACCGTATCGAAATGAATTCTGCTATTGGCCCTTACAAGGGGGGCTTACGTTTTCACGAGTCGGTAAACCTGAGTATCTTAAAGTTTTTAGCCTTTGAACAGGTATTTAAAAATGCACTTACCACACTTCCGATGGGAGGAGGAAAAGGTGGCGCAGACTTTAATCCCAAAGGAAAATCCGATGCTGAGGTCATGCGCTTTTGCCAAAGTTTTATGACCGAGCTGTTTCGCCATATAGGACCGAATCGTGATATCCCTGCGGGAGATATTGGCGTAGGTGGTCGCGAAATTGGCTATATGTTTGGGCAGTATAAAAGATTAAAAAATGAGTTCACTGGCGTATTGACGGGTAAAGGAATTTCGTGGGGAGGCTCACTAATTCGCCCCGAAGCAACAGGCTATGGAGCAGTGTATTTTGCCCAAAATATGTTAGGAAACAGAGATGAAAGTTTTCAGGGTAAAAACGTTGTGATTTCAGGTTCAGGAAATGTAGCGCAATACGCTGCCGAAAAAGCCATTCAACTTGGCGCAACCGTACTGACGCTTTCGGATTCTTCAGGTTTTGTTTATGACCCCGACGGCTTTGACGCAGAAAAGTTGGCGTTTGTTATGGAGCTTAAAAACGTACAGCGTCAGCGCATTCACAAGTACGTTGAAAAATATACCAAAGCAACATTCCGCAGAGGAGAAAAACCTTGGGGCGTGGCATGTGATATTGCGATGCCGTGTGCCACCCAAAACGAATTGGATGAAAAAGATGCTAAAACACTAGTGTCTAATGGATGTTATTGCATTAGTGAAGGCGCAAATATGCCCTCTACACCCAAAGCCATTTCTCACTTTCATGTGCACAAGGTGCTTTATGCCCCAGGGAAAGCTTCGAATGCTGGAGGTGTCGCGGTTTCAGGACTCGAGATGGCACAAAATTCGTTGCGCTACAACTGGACACGAGACGAAGTAGATCAACGCCTGCAGGGCATAATGAAAGACATTCACAACGCTTGTGTTTCATATGGTACAGAAAACGGCACAACCAATTACGAAAAAGGGGCTAACATTGCCGGTTTTGTGAAAGTTGCTGACGCCATGTTGGCACAAGGAGTTGTGTAACATACCACAGCGTCGTATTTTTCCGTTTTGTTTATGATGAAGTTGGTTCTTCGTAGTGTTTTGTTGTCTTGTGCTTTTTTTTGCACACAATCCCTTTATGCACAAAATACGCAATGGGAGTCCATGTACTCCTATTACAAGACCAACGCCGGCGCAGTAATAGACCAAAATATTATTGTTGCCGCCGAGAATGCGCTGTTTGTTTATGACACAGATCGAGATTCATCAGAAACCATAACTACTGTTGATGGACTTTCTGGAGATAATTTTTCTGCCCTGGCAGGGTATAAAAATTATATTATTGCAGGCCATGAAAACGGACTATTAACTCAAATTAACCTCGACACAAAAAAAATTAACCTTGATAATGCCATTGAACGAAACGAAACTATAGCTGCTGATCTAAAGATAATAAATCACATATATGTTAGTAACGATGTTGTATACTTGGCAACGGGATTTGGAATAGTTGTCGTTAATCCTACAACACTTGAATTTGGGGACACGTATTATTTTGGCACAGTTAAAGACAGAATAGCGGTCTATCAGGCAATGGTTTTTGAGGATAAGCTCTATGCAGCAACAGCACAAGGACTTTTTAGCACTTCGCTAAACAATCCACAAATACTAATGACCTCAACTTGGACTCAAGTTGCGATTGGAACTTGGAAAGCCCTTTGGGAACAAAACGGAGCGCTAATTGCTGCAAAAGAACAAGGAAGTGAAATTTCTTTTTTTCAAATTGACAATGCGCCACAATACAAAGCAAAGTTTTCAGGCGTGTCAAAAAGCATTATGCCCTATGACGAAGGTGTTATCATTACGACTTCCAATCGCATTTATGATGTAAACGAATCTTTCCAACCAAAGCAAACCATTACCACTATTGACGGAGTAAAGTCTAACACATTTTTGTTTGCACTACAGGCGGGTAATGAAAAATGGATTGGCACGTCATCAAATGGACTAATTCGATATTCCAAAACCGGTGACGAGAAATTTGTAAGCCCAGAGGGACCGTTAAACAACAGTATTTGGGATATCGAAACCCTTACGGATGAACTTTGGATTTCGCACGGGGACTATGAGATATTTTATAACCCTTGGCCATTAGAAAAATACGGGATAAGCCGCTTCTACAACGAGCAATGGAGCAATATCAGTAACAAATCGCTTTTTGATATAGAAACTTTTGTGCGTGTGGTAGCGCATCCCTCTACTTTAGGTACGCTTTATGCCTGCTCTTATCACCGAGGAATTGTGTTAATTGAGGAAAACACCCCCGTAGAACTGTGGAATCAAACCAACAGCGGCCTGGAAAGCCTAACTTTTGATGGTCCTAATGTCAGCATTCGTGTCCGGGATGCTTTGGTTGACGATAGCGGAAACCTGTGGTCGCTCACTTCATTTGTACAAAAAGGACTAAAAAAACGGAGTTCATCGGGGCAGTGGACTTCATATGACCTATCCGAAGTTGTCTTAGATTATACTAAAGAGTCGGGGTACTCCAACATGGAGTTATTCAATGATAAAATTCTTTTTTTTGGAGGGATCAAAAGCGGGTTAATCGGAGTTGACATTTTGGAGTCACCCCCTAAAATGAAGCGTTTGCTGGGAGGTGATCTTGGGCTTCCAAGCGACGATATACGCAGCATCAGGTTGGATAAAGACAATAGATTGTGGGTTGGAACCAAGGACGGAATTGCGGTCTTATATGCTCCAAATCGCTTTTTTGAAGACGACGTGCAACTAAGGCCAATAATAATTGATGATAGTGGAAACTTACGCGAGCTTTTAGCAGGGCAATTTATAACTGACATTGAGGTGGACGGTAACAACCAAAAGTGGGTCAGCACGGCATCTTCGGGTGTGTTTTTACTCAGCCCCAATGGCACCGAAATTTTACAGCATTTTACTAAAGAAAATAGTCCATTACCTACATCATCTGTCAAAACCATTGGAGTTGATAACTCCACAGGAAAGGTCTATTTGGGAACCTTAAATGGGTTGGTTGTTTATCAAGGTGACGCATATAAGGAGGAAGAAAAATTATCTGAAGTAAATGTTTTCCCAAATCCAGTTAGACCCCATTTTACAGGAAATTTAGTTGTACGCGGGCTTCAACAAGACACGCGAGTAAAAATTACAGATATTGCGGGAAATTTGGTCTACGACACCACTAGCGAAGGGGGAAGTATCAGTTGGAACTTACAATCGTTTTCGGGGCAGCGTGTGCGCTCGGGAGTATATCTTATCTTCGTTACATCCAAAGAAGGACTTGATAGCGCTGTTAAAAAAGTGATGATTATAAACTAATGGAGCTTTCCACACCAGCCATTGTGCTGAATACAACCAAATATGGAGAAACGAGTGTAATCATGCATGCCTATACACAAGTGTTTGGGCTTCACTCGTTTGTAGTAAAAGGAGTTCGGTCATCTAACCGAAAGAAGAATTTTTCAATGGGGATGTTTCAACCGCTTACACAGCTTGAGATTATGGCATCCGACCCAAAACGCAGCAGTCTTTCCGTGCTAAAATCTGCTAAAATTACACCTCCTTACACGACCATTTCAACAGATATTGTAAAGTCGAGCGTTTGTATGTTTCTAGCCGAAGTGTTGCGCTCTGTTTTAAGAGAAGAAGAGCAGAATCCGACATTATACAGCTTTTTGGCTAACGCATTGGTTTGGATAGACACGCATGACCACATTGCAAATACACACATTTTCATTCTTGTCCAATTGACAAAATATTTAGGTTTTTTCCCTGATATTTCAACAATAAAGCATCCTTATTTTGATGTTCAGAACGGACAGTTTTGCCCAAGCCCCAACAACGTAGAATGCGAATCAGGTTCCGCCGTGTCAGCACTAAAAATCTATTTAGGCACAAAATTTGATAAGCTAGAAACGATTTTGGTCACCTCGGAACAACGAAGAGGATTATTGCGACTACTCATGCGCTACTACCAGTTGCATGTTCAGTCATTTCGAGAGCCAAAGTCACTAGAGATTCTGTATGAAGTATTTAATTCATAGTCTGCTGCTATTTTCTTTTTTTTGGGGATATTCCCAAAAGGTTGTTGTTAAAGATGCGGTTACTCAAGAACGGCTTCCAGGGGTAAGTATTGTAAACCAATCTCAATCGCATTTTGAAACCACGAATACTAAAGGCGAAGCAACACTCAATGCCTTTGCTCAAAACGCCGAACTCTCGTTTACCCACATGGGTTACGAAGCATTTCGCGTTCAAAAAGTACAACTCAAATCCCCCCAAGTTATTTGGATGTCGCCAAACGCTGAACAACTTGGTGAAATTGTGTTGTCAGTTTCTAGATCTACAGAGAAAAAAAGACGTTTGGCACAACAAATAGGCATCGTTAGCGAGCAACAAATAGCACAACAAAACCCCGAGAGCACAGCCTCATTACTTCGTGAGGTGCCAGGTGTTCGGGTGCAGCAATCTCAGGGCGGAGGGGGAAGTCCTGTACTTCGTGGGTTTGAAGCCAATCGGGTGCTTTTGGTGGTTGATGGCGTAAGAATGAACAATGCTATTTTCCGTTCGGGGCATTTGCACAATTCCATAAGTATTGACCCGCTTAGCCTTAGTAGAGCCGAGGTTATTTTTGGACCGTCTTCTGTAGGCTATGGCTCAGACGCCTTGGGGGGAGTTATTCATTTTTACACAAAAACACCATTGATAAACCAAGAAAAAAAGCTTCGCCTAGCAGGGTCATCATCCTACACCTTTACACAAAACACCTCCAAACAAACGGCTTTGTTTGAGTACAGCGCACCCAAATGGGCGATGCTTCAGCAGGTTTCGTACTCAGAATTTGGCGATGTGGTTATGGGTTCTCGACGCGCTCATGGCTACGATAATTGGGGAAAAGTATTTGCCTTTTCTCATAATTCAGACACCCGATATGTGTCTGAGCCATCTATAAACACAAACCCAAATGTGCAACGTAATTCGGGCTATCATCAAGTAGATTTACTCCAAAAATGGGTATATCATACCACTAATGGCATCAAGTATACCCTTAACCTCCAAGGATCACAATCTGGAAATATTCCCCGCTTTGATAAACTCTCAGAAACTAAAGATAACAAACTGCGCTTTGCACGCTGGGAATATGGTCCTCAAAAAAGACTCCTTTTATCCCCACAAATCAGTTTTGTAGGAAACCGCCCATGGCTGCATTCTGGAAAAATCATAGCCGCAGTACAGTTATTGGAAGAATCTAGAATTAAGCGAAAATTTTCTAGTCTTGACAGAGAAACCCAGATAGAGCAATTGACAGTATTTAGCCTTAATGCCGATTTTAAAGCGAAAACAACCGCTGGAAAAGATTGGTCCTATGGATTGGAGTACACGCACAATCAGGTGCGTTCAAGGGCTTTTGCCCAAGAGTTGATTTTGCAAGACGAAAAGATTACAGGATTGCTACCCAAACGCCCTATTCCTACCCGTTACCCTAGTGGAGGGAGTACGTATGCTACGTTTGCTGCATATTTGGATTACCGCCATGATTTAAACCCAAAAAGCACATTGACTCTTGGCGCACGCCATACGATTACCGAGTTAGATGCAGAGTGGACCGAACAAGCACTAATCGATGCGCGTTTGGCACAAGTTTATCAAAAACATCAAGCTTCAAATGTAACTTTGGGCTATACACATCAACCCAACGCAAGCTGGCAACTAAAGGCATTATTCTCTACAGGATTTAGAGCACCTAATATTGATGATTTGGGTAAAACCCGAGAAAATAATGGCGTTTTAACAGTGCCTAATATGTGGCTTAAACCCGAATTTATATACAGTTTTGATATTGGCATACGTAAACAATGGGAAAACACCTCTTTTGTTGAGCTTAACGGATATTATTCTTTATTGCAAAATTATATTGCTCGAGTACCCTACACGGTAAGGTATGATGAAACAACTAATGATGTTGAAACCATTAAATATGATGGTGACGTGGTCGAAACCGCTGCTAACGTGAATGTAGGCGAGGCCCAAATAGGAGGACTAAGTGCAGAAACCAAGTGGCAAATAACCCCAAAAGTTGCCTATCGCGGAACGCTAACCTACACTCGAGGCTTCGGCAATGAATTAAGTGGTAATTTGCCCTCCATTAGCCCGTTGTTTATTACTCAAAAACTATTGTGGAACTTGCCTAAAGGGGATCTGTCATTACAATGGCATCATGCACAAGCAAAATCACCCGAAGACTACAGCTCGTGGGGCGAGGATGGTCTAGAAGAAACCCCTGTTCTAGCAAAGGAAACCTATGCCGGCACACCTGCTTGGCACAGGTGGGATTTGCAATTCTCTTATCCGCTTAGTAATGCTATGCAACTTTCGGGCGGTATTTTTAACCTATGCGACACGCACTACCGTGAATTTGCTTCGGGGATTTCGGCACCCGGAAGAAGTGCAAAGCTAGTATTTCGGTATAGTCTGTAGCTATTCAGATTAGGAACAAACTCGTTTTTTGCCTTAAATTGGTTACTTTCGCATGCATAATTTTAGTGCAAGATTTTGTTTCCAACCTACTCACATCTTGATTTAGCCGCCACCGCAGACGAAATTGCCTCGTTTTGGGAAGAACACCTGGTTTTTGAGGCAAGTGTTGATACTCGCGAAGGAAGACCGCCATTTGTTTTTTATGAAGGACCCCCTTCGGCAAATGGATTGCCTGGAATCCACCACGTTTTGGCGCGCGCACTCAAGGATATTTTTTGCCGATATAAAACCCAACAGGGATTTCAAGTAAAGCGAAAAGCGGGCTGGGATACGCACGGATTACCTGTGGAGCTTGGCGTTGAAAAAGAGCTTGGCATTACTAAAGAAGATATTGGTAAAACCATTAGCGTATCGGACTACAACAAGGCTTGTCGAGAGGCGGTAATGCGCTACACGGATGTGTGGAACGACCTCACCCAAAAAATGGGCTATTGGGTAGATATGGATGATCCCTACATTACCTACACTTCAAAATATATGGAATCAGTGTGGTGGTTGCTTGCCACACTCTACAACAAAGGACTGATTTACAAAGGCTACACCATTCAGCCCTATTCCCCTATGGCAGGAACCGGACTTTCGTCTCACGAACTCAACCAACCCGGTTGCTACCGCGATGTGAGCGATACTTCCGTAACCGCACAGTTTAAAACCATTAAAACATCACTGCCCGAATCGCTTCAAGCCGACACTCCCCTTCACATTTTGGCATGGACAACAACCCCATGGACACTTCCTTCCAATACTGCACTTACCGTGGGTCCAAAAATCAATTATGTGGTGGTACAGACATTTAATCAATACACCCACAAACCCATTCGTATCCTACTTGCCAAAAAACTCATTACAAAACAATTTGGGAAAAAGTATGTTGAGGTCAGTTCACAAGAAGAATTAGGCGAATACGAAAAGACAAGTAAAACCATTCCATATTTGGTAGAACAGCACATTACTGGCGCTGATTTGGTAGGGATTCGATACGAACAATTGTGGGAAGAAGCACCGCTGCCGCATCAGAACCCTGAAGATGCTTTTCGTGTAATTTCGGGAGATTTTGTTACCACAGAAGACGGAACGGGAATTGTACACACCGCCCCCACTTTTGGTGCCGATGATGCCAAAGTGGCCAAAGAAGCCACACCTCCTGTCCCGCCACTACTTATTTTGGACGAGAATGAAAACCCTGTCCCTCTAGTCGACTTGCAAGGTAAGTTTAGAACCGAGGTAGGCTTGGTTGGTGGAAAATTTGTCAAAAACGAATATTACCCCGAACATGAGGCTCCTGAGAAATCGGTCGATGTCGAAATTGCCATTCGCCTAAAGGAAGAAAACAAAGCCTTTAAGGTAGAAAAATATTTACACAGCTATCCGCACTGTTGGCGTACAGATGCTCCGGTGCTATACTATCCGCTAGATTCGTGGTTTATCAAGGTGCAAGGGCACAAAGACCGCATGGTGGAATTGAATAAGACCATTCAATGGAAACCTGCAAAAACAGGTGAGGGACGCTTTGGAAATTGGCTGGCAAATGCCAACGATTGGAACTTGTCCCGCTCCCGCTTTTGGGGTATTCCACTGCCTATTTGGCGTACTTCCGACGGCGACGAAACACGCGTGATAGGCTCTGTTGAGGAGTTAAAAACAGCCGTTGATGAGGCAGTTGCTGCAGGACTAATGTTAAAGAATCCATTGGCGGGTTTTGTGTCGGGCGATATGTCGGAGCGTAATTATGCTCAAGTGGATTTGCACAAAGACACTGTAGATGAATTGGTGCTGTTAAGTGAATCGGGGAAACCTATGTATCGAGAATCCGACCTTATTGATGTGTGGTTTGATTCTGGAGCGATGCCTTATGCGCAATGGCATTATCCGTTTGAAAACAAAGAAAAAATTGATGAAGGTACCGCCTTCCCGGCAGATTATATTGCTGAGGGCGTTGACCAAACTCGCGGATGGTTTTATACGCTTCACACCATTGCTACCTTGGTTTTTGATTCCGTAGCCTATAAAAATGTGGTGTCAAATGGATTGGTTTTGGACAAAAACGGACAGAAAATGTCAAAACGGTTGGGCAATGCCGTTGACCCGTTTGAAACCTTAAAAAAATACGGTCCCGACGCCACACGCTGGTATAT
>JBMYLU010000009.1:0-7456 GCA_049596595.1 Flavobacteriaceae bacterium
CCAAAACCACTCTGAAAATGAAGGTGCATTTCGCCTTGAATACATAAGTAGAACATGGCACGTTTGTTTTGGATGTCAAGGACAAATCCCATCACAAAATGGAAGATTACCCCAAAAATAAGTACAGGTTGTAGAATAAACTGCACTAAAGGGTTGGTCCCCATAAAGTGCGAAAACTGGTTAAAGATGTCTGCACTAAATACCGACGTAATATTGATTACGAAGTGTTGCAGCAAAAAAACCATCAAAAAAATACCCGAAAGTGCCATGGCAACTTTTCTAAGTATGGTTGAAGTTAAGGCTATTCCCATAGGTTTTGGCTTTTGTTCGGCACAAAATTAGGTGCTGAACGCCTGAACGCCAAAGGTTTTGGGTTATTTAGGATAAGTCTAACTAAACGGTAGTTTTTTGTTACACAAATACGACAAAATGTTTACGAAACATAAAACAAAATGGTGTTTTTGATAGGTCCAGAAGATTTGTTTTGTGTAATGGATGCTATCATGAAAAAAATTTTTACTTTACACCAGCAAAACATCGTGCTCCATGAAATACAATCCCCTTCCGTCATCTGTGTACGCAAAAAATCGTAAGCGGTTTATGGCGCAGTTAAAACCCAACAGCATTGCGGTCTTTAACTCAAACGATATTTATCCGATAAGCGCCGACAGTACACTCCCTTTTGCACAGCACCGCGATTTGTTTTACCTCACAGGTATTGATCAAGAGGAAACTATCGTTCTTTTATACCCCGATGCCAAAGACCCTAGTCAACGTGAAATTGTTTTTGTGCGTGAAACCAACGACCACATTGCAGTTTGGGAAGGGCACAAACTCACCCAAAAAGAAGCTAACGAAGTTTCAGGGATAGCAACTGTTTTATGGAACTCAGCGTTTGAACAAACCTTTATGGATTTGACAAAAAATGCCGAGCACATCTACATCAATACCAACGAGCACTACCGTGCAAAGGTAGAAACCCAAACCCGCGAGGACCGTTTTATTGCCTGGTGCAAAAAACAGTTTCCACACCACAAATACGAAAGAAGCAACCCCATATTGCAACGCCTGCGCTCGGTGAAAGCAACTGAAGAAATTGACCAAATTCAACATGCGTGTGACATCACCGAAAAGGGATTTAGACGCATTTTGGAATTCATAAAGCCTGGTGTTTGGGAACATGAAATTGAGGCGGAATTTGCACATGAATTTCTACGCAATCGCTCCAAAGGCTTTGCCTATACCCCGATTATAGCTTCTGGAAACAACGCTAACGTATTACACTATATTGAAAATTGCAGACAGTGTAAGGCTGGCGATATGCTGCTGCTAGACGTAGGCGCCGAATACGGCAATTATTCTTCCGACATGACGCGAACCATTCCCGTGTCAGGAAGGTTTTCCAAAAGGCAGCGAGCCGTTTATGAGGCGGTACTTAAAGTGAAAAATGAGGCTACAAAACTACTTGTGCCAGGTACGCTTTGGAAAGCCTATCACGTAGAAGTAGGGAAAATCATGAGTAGTGCGCTTATCGATTTGAAACTCCTTACAAAAAAGGAGGTAACCGAAAACGCTGAGGCGTATAAAAAATATTTTATGCACGGCACCTCGCACCATCTGGGCTTAGACACTCACGACTACGGATTACTTGACGAACCCATGCAAGCCAATATGGTGTTTACTGTAGAACCTGGAATTTATATCCCCAATGAGGGCTTTGGCATTCGCCTAGAGGACGATGTAGTCATTCAACCCAGCGGCGCACCCAAAAACCTTATGAAAAACATACCCATTGACCCCGATGAAATTGAGGCGTTGATGGGTTAATGACTTGTATTACAAGTAGCATTTTTATTATTCCAATGATATTTCTTAGCTAAACGCTTTAATTGCCTGTCAAAAGGGGGTATGGTTAGAATATTAAAGCTCATCCAACAACGCTCTTGCGGAGCGCGCTTCTAGCTTACCTTCCCTGACACGTTTTAAATTTTCAACAGCTTCCTGAATTTCATCTTCCAAAGAGATATCCTCTTCAGCAACCGATGTAGCTTTTTTCAAATTCGAAATTTTTAAGCACTTCCATAAAAAAAGGCACTTTATCATCTCTAATGTCTAGCAATACTTTTATAACTAATATATTTAGGGTACTTCACAAATTTACAAAATCTATTTTGATGAATGCTTAAAACGCTTTCCAGCCTTGGGCTTTTAGGGGTAGCACTTCGTTGCCCCGGGTAACCAATGCTGCGCCATCAGCTTTGGCACTCATATGCCCTATCACCGTAAGGTTAGGGTTTCCTTTTATTTTATCGTAGTCGTCTTGTTTTAGCGTAAAGAGCAGTTCATAGTCTTCACCGCCGCTCAGCGCAATGGTCGTACTGTCGATGTTAAACTCCTCGCACACAGCAATAAACTGTGGGTCTAAGGGAATTTTATCTTCATAAATGCGGCATCCCAAATCGCTATTTTGACACAGGTGTAGAACCTCCGAGGAAAGTCCATCACTTATGTCAATCATAGACGTAGGCGATACCTCTAATGCCGCCAATAAAGAAACGATGTCTTTTCGGGCTTCGGGTTTAAGTTGGCGTTCCACCAAATAGGTGTATGGGTCTAAATCGGGTTTGTGGTTGGGGTTGGCTTTAAAGACCTCATTTTCGCGTGCCAATACTTGCAATCCCATATAGGCTGCACCTAAATCACCAGTAACCACCAAAAGTTCATTTTCAGCAGCACCGCTGCGCTTTATTGCGCCCGTTTTGGGTGCGGTACCCAATGCCGTTACCGAAAGTTGAAGTCCCTGTTTTGAAGAGGTCGTATCGCCACCCACCAAATCCACACCATAGGTTTTGCATGCCAAATGTATACCAGCATAAAGTTCCTCTAATGCTTCTAAAGTAAAGCGATTTGACACAGCAATTGAGACCAAAATTTGAGTGGCTTGTGCGTTCATGGCATAAATATCTGATAGGTTTACCACCACTGCCTTATAGCCCAAATGCTTAAGTGGCATATATCCCAAATCAAAGTGTACCCCCTCAATGAGCATATCGGTGCTTACTACCGTTTCGCCTTCGTGTTTAAGGATAGCTGCATCGTCACCAATGCCGTGAAGTGTTGATGAAAGTGATGTAGTGGCTGCTTTAGTGAGGTGGTCAATAAGGGCAAATTCGCCCATAGATTCGAGCGAGGTTTTGGACGGTTTTTGGTCTTCTAGCATGGGGCAAAAATAGCGTATTTTGGTGTGATGCTTCTCAAGCTAGATATAACTTATACCGCTATATCTAATCGTTATGATTACACGCATATTGTATCCTGTTAAATTGTGGTATATTTGCACTTTGGAATGAATCCAAATAAGCTATGATTAAAGTTTCTTCACAGGCGCGAGACAAGGTAGTGCAAATGATGCAAGACGATGGCGTGAGCGTAGCCTCACACTTTGTGCGCGTAGGAGTAAAAAGCGGTGGCTGTTCGGGCTTGTCTTACGAACTCAAATTTGACGCCAATCTTGGCGACGACGATAAGATTTTTGAGGACAATGATGTACGCATTGTCGTGGATAAAAAAAGCTTTTTGTACCTTGTAGGAACAACCCTCGAATATTCGGGTGGGCTAAATGGCAAAGGGTTTGTGTTTAATAACCCCAACGCCAACAGAACGTGTGGATGTGGCGAAAGTTTTTCGCTTTAAAAAACAGCTATGGCATACACCGAAGAAGAATTAAAAAAAGAACTCGAAACCAAAGAGTACGAATACGGATTTTACACAGATATCGAATCCGACACCTTCCCCGTTGGGTTAAATGAGGATGTTATTCGTGCCATTTCGCAGCGCAAAAACGAACCTGCTTGGATGCTCAAGTGGCGCTTAGAAGCCTATGAGAAGTTTTTGCAAATGGAAGAGCCCGACTGGGCAAACGTTTCTTACGAAAAACCTGATTTACAGCAAATTGCATACTATTCCGCGCCAAAGGCAAAAGCCAAATACGACAGCTTAGACGAGGTAGACCCCGAATTGCTTAACACATTTGAGAAGCTTGGTATATCACTCGAAGAGCAAAAACGTCTTGCTGGCGTAGCCGTAGATATTGTAATGGATTCGGTTTCGGTAGCCACCACGTTTAAAGACACCCTCGCAGAAAAAGGCATTATTTTTTGCTCAATCTCTGAGGCCATTCAAGAACACCCCGAACTGGTGCAAAAATATATCGGCTCTGTTATTCCACGTACCGACAACTATTATGCTGCACTAAATTCTGCCGTGTTTTCGGATGGGTCATTTTGTTACATTCCTAAGGGCGTACACTGCCCCATGGAACTCTCTACCTATTTCCGCATCAACCAGGCGGGTACTGGACAGTTTGAGCGCACGCTTGTTATTGCAGACGAAGGCAGTTATGTAAGTTATTTAGAGGGATGTACGGCACCTGCCCGTGACGAAAACCAACTACACGCAGCGGTTGTGGAACTCATTGCGCTGGACGATGCCGAAATCAAATATTCCACCGTGCAAAACTGGTTCCCGGGCGATAAAGAGGGTAATGGAGGGGTGTACAATTTTGTAACCAAACGTGGAATTTGCCACGAACGCTCTAAGATTTCATGGACGCAAGTCGAAACGGGCTCTGCCGTGACGTGGAAATACCCTTCTTGTATTTTAAAAGGAAACGATAGCATTGGCGAGTTTTACTCTATTGCCCTAACGAACAACTTTCAGCAAGCGGATACTGGAACCAAAATGATTCATTTGGGAAAACGCACTAAGAGTACCATTATATCGAAAGGAATCTCGGCGGGAGAGTCGCAAAATAGCTATCGTGGATTGGTGAAAATTGGGGCAAATGCCAAAAACTCCAGAAACTTTTCACAGTGTGATTCACTGCTAATGGGCAACCAATGTGGGGCACACACCTTCCCCTACATTGAAGCAAAAAGTAAAACCGCTAAAATCGAACACGAAGCCACAACCAGTAAAATTGGCGAAGACCAAATTTTTTACTGTAACCAACGCGGTATAGATACCGAAAAAGCCATCGCCTTGATTGTGAATGGTTTTAGCAAAGAAGTCTTAAATAAACTCCCGATGGAATTTGCTGTGGAAGCCCAAAAATTATTGGAGATTTCACTTGAAGGCTCTGTTGGATAAACCCCTAACAAAATGAGAACACTACTTTTTATTTCCCTGATAACGATAGCCGCATCTTGCTCACAATCAAAAAAGAGTACAGATAACAATCCGCAATTTTATGGTGAGTTTTTATACTTGGCAGATGCTGCTGTACTCAATACAGGCACCGAAATTTACGGTGTGATTATCAACGAAAAAATGCATGAACTAGACGATTTGTGCACACCGATAAAGCGTGACGAGTACGACATGATTCCAGTATACATAAAAGGAATCATAGAAAACAAAGAGCCCAGCGAGGAAGGTTGGGAAAAACGCATTCGAATAACATCAATAGACTCCTTGGTAAATCCAACAGATAATACAATACTCAAACCCAATTAAATATGCTAAGCATAGACAATTTGCATGCCGGCTGTGAAGGCAAAACCATTCTAAAGGGGATAAACCTTGACGTTAAACCCGGTGAAGTACACGCTATAATGGGACCTAACGGTTCGGGAAAAAGCACGCTTTCTACCGTGATTGCTGGACATGAGGAATATGATGTTTCCCAGGGAAGCATTCTGTTTAACGGCGAAGACATTGCAGAACTCTCTGCAGACGAGCGTGCGCACCAAGGCATCTTTTTGTCGTTTCAGTATCCGGTGGAAATTCCCGGGGTAACAGTAACAAACTTTATCAAAACAGCTATCAATCAAACCCGTAAAGCGCAAGGTTTGGAGGAAATGCCTGCCAATGAAATGCTAAAGAAAATTCGGGAAAAGGCAGCCTTGCTCGAAATCGATTCGCGGTTTTTATCTCGCTCACTCAACGAAGGTTTTTCGGGTGGTGAGAAAAAACGAAATGAAATTTTTCAAATGGCTATGCTAGAGCCGAAACTCGCTATTTTGGACGAAACGGATTCGGGTCTTGATATTGATGCGCTTCGTATTGTTGCCAACGGCGTAAACAAGCTAAAGGGCAAAGACAATGCTATTGTTGTGATTACGCACTACCAACGCCTGCTGGACTATATTGTTCCTGATTTTGTGCACGTATTACACGAGGGTAAAATCGTAAAATCGGGCACTAAAGAATTGGCGCTGGAACTAGAAGAAAAAGGCTACGATTGGATAAAACAAGGTACATAATGGAGCTTGAAGAAACCTTATTGTCTTCCTATTTGGCATTTGATGCCCAAGACGGTCCACAGCGCAAGTTGCAAGACGTGCGTGCAGCAGCCATTGAGGTATTTGAGCAGCAAGGGTTTCCTACCAAAAAACAGGAGGATTGGAAATACACGCCTTTGCGCAACCTGATAAAAGCGAATTTTTCGGTATTCCCAAAAGAGGAAGTAAACCTGAAGCTGGAAGAGATAAAGCCCTATATTCTTCAAGACGTAGATACCTACAAAATCGTTTTTGTAGATGGGATTTACAACGCCTATTTGTCGGAAACCACCCATGACGGAGCCGATATTTGTTTGCTTTCGGCAGCACTCGCGAAACCCAAATACCCTCCAATAGTAAAGAAATATTTTAATCAGATTGCAGAAAAAGAAGCCTCGCTAACAGCACTCAATACGGCGTTTACCAAAGAAGGTGCATACATTTATGTTCCTGAAGGGAAAGTGGTGGAAAAGCCTGTGCAAATCATTCATTTTGCAACAGATAAAAATCCACAGTTATTACTCCAACCCCGAAACCTGATTGTGGTAGGTAAAAACGCTGAGGTACAAATCGTAGAACGGCACCAAAGTTTGTCTGAAAACGCCACGTTTACGAATGTAGTCACTGAAATTTTTGCCGAGCAAAACGCACAAGTCGATTATTATAAAATTCAAAACGACCATGCAGAAGCCTCGCTGATTGACAGTACCTATATTTCGCAACAAAAACACAGCCATGCCAAAGTGCATACCTTTTCATTGGGCGGAAAACTCATTCGAAACAATCTGAATTTCTACCATAAAGATGCGGAAATCAATTCTACGATGAAGGGCATTACACTTATCGAAGGAACGCAGTTTGTGGATCATCACACACTTGTGCATCACGCACACCCAAACAGCGAAAGTCATCAAGACTATAAGGGAATTTTTGCCGAAAAAGCAACAGGTGTGTTTAACGGTAAAATCATTGTTGAGAAAGAGGCGCAAAAAACCAACGCCTTCCAGCAAAATAACAATATTTTGATGGACGATAAGGCAAGTATTAACACTAAACCGCAGTTGGAAATTTTTGCAGATGATGTCAAATGTAGCCACGGATGTACAATTGGTCAGCTTGATGAAGACGCATTGTTCTACTTGCAAACACGAGGAATTCCTAAGAAGGAAGCGCGC
>JBMYLU010000009.1:7466-11216 GCA_049596595.1 Flavobacteriaceae bacterium
ACTGATTGCAAAGAAGTTGGGCGTAAATATTGGGTTTGATGTATAGCAGTACACTAGATTTAGTGCAAATTCGTGCCGACTTTCCCATACTGCACCGCAAGGTAAACGGGCAACCGTTAGTGTATTTGGATAACGCCGCTACTTCGCAAACCCCACTTCCTGTAATTGATGCCATCAGCGAGTATTACAAACATACCAACGCCAATATCCACAGGGGTGTGCACGCACTTAGCCAGGAAGCTACTGATCAATTTGAGGCTGCGCGAAAGAAAATACAAACACATTTTAATGCCGCACATGCGCACGAAATTATTCTGACATCAGGGACTACGCACTCTATAAATTTGGTGGCAAATGGATTTGCAGCATTACTCCAAAATGGGGATGAACTCATTGTTTCTGCTCTTGAACATCACGCAAATATTGTGCCTTGGCAAATGCTTTGTGAACGCACAGGCGCCAAATTGAAGGTCATTCCGATGACGGAAGAAGGAACACTTGACATGGAAGCCTTTGATGCTTTGGTAAATTCCAAAACCAAAGTGGTTTTTGTCAATCACGTATCGAACGCATTGGGCATCATCAATCCTATTGAACACATTATTGAAAAGGCACACGCCGTAGGGGCTGCTGTGCTGATTGATGGAGCGCAAGCGACGCCACATTTGGTACCCGACGTACAGGCTTTGGATGTGGATTTTTATACCACTTCGGCGCATAAAATTTGTGGTCCAACAGGCATTGGTATGCTCTATGGCAAAGAGGAATGGTTGCGGAAACTGCCTCCTTATCAAGGTGGTGGCGAAATGATCGACCAAGTAACTTTTGAGAAAACTACCTATGCTAATTTGCCACACAAATTCGAAGCCGGAACGCCTAATATTGCGGGCGGAGTAGGCTTTGGTGCAGCCATCGATTATATGAATTCGATTGGCTTTGATGCCATTGCTGCTCATGAAAACGAGCTATTGCAACACGCAACAGCAAAGCTTAGCCAGATTGAAGGTTTGCGAATTTACGGAAATGTTTCGCACAAAGTTGCCGTGATTTCGTTCAATGTAGAAGGGTTGCATCCCTATGACATTGGTACGTTACTCGACAAAATGGGCATAGCCGTGCGCACCGGGCATCATTGTTGCCAACCCATTATGGATTTTTATCAGATTCCGGGAACCGTTCGTGCTTCCTTTGCCTTTTACAACACCCACGAAGAAGTGGAGCGATTTGTAAGTGGCGTTGAAAAAGCCGTAAGTATGTTGCGTTAATCCGTACCTTTACCCTATGAATATAGCCGAACAGCAAGCGGAAATTGTAGCAGAATTTGCCCTGTTTGACGACTGGATGCAACGCTACGAATACATGATAGAGCTGGGAAAATCCTTGCCCCTCATTGCAGCTGAATACAAAACTGACGACCACATTATCAAAGGGTGTCAAAGTAAAGTTTGGGTACACGCAGAGTTAGTAGAAGATAAGATTGTTTTTACAGCCGACAGTGATGCTATTATTACCAAAGGAATTATTGCGATACTGATTCGTGTATTTTCGAATCAACACCCGAAAGATATTTTGGCTGCCGACACGGCTTTCATTGATGAAATAGGACTAAAAGAACATCTTTCACCCACACGAGCCAATGGATTGGTTTCAATGATTAAACAACTGAAAATGTATGCGTTAGCATACCAAACACAACTCTCATAAATTATGGATACAGCAGCACTTGGAGAAAAAATTGTCAGGGTACTCAAAACGATTTACGATCCCGAAATCCCTGTTGATATTTACGAATTGGGGCTGATTTACGATGTGTTTGTCAATGAGGATAATGACGTGAAAGTACTGATGACACTTACCACACCCAACTGTCCCGTGGCTGAAAGTCTTCCACAGGAGGTAAAGGAAAAAATTCGTGAATTGGATGAGGTGAATGAAGTGGAACTAGAGCTTACTTTTGATCCGCCTTGGACACGCGACCTAATGAGTGAAGAAGCCAAACTGGAACTCGGATTTTTGTAATGGCAAAGGAAATTGTCAATCGCGTGGCGAACAGTGCCCTTCAAGTGATTGACTTGGAGGAACTTTATGAAGAAGGGTCGCGTAAATTACTTTCCCTTACCGATTTTTTAGATGAAGGTGTACTCTTACGTGAGCAAACCTTCAGGGAACGTTTGCAACAGCACAATTGGAACGTCTATAAAAACCATTTTGTAGCGGTGCATTGCCCCGAGGATATTCTGGTCCCGCAATGGGCTACGCTGCTCGTAATAAGCTATTTACAGCCGGTAGTAAAAGCCGTTGTGGTCGGAAATTTACATGACTTGGAACAGCATCTTTTTGCCGAAAGACTTACTGATTTTGACACAAAACCCTATCAGAACGGGGTAGTGATGATAAAAGGTTGTTCCAACAAACCTGTTCCGCAGCAAGCATTGGGTTTGTTGGCAGCAAAACTTATCCCGGTAGTGCGAAAATTATCGTACGGCGAAGCCTGTTCTTCTGTACCTTTGTATAAGAAAACAGAAAAGTAATTACATGAGAACGATTGTTCTACTTCTTTTTGCATTGCTCTCACAATCCATATTAGCACAAACAGACTCCATCCAAGTTCCTAATGAGGGTTGGAAAAAAGGCGGTGTGGCAAAACTACTATTCAACCAAGCGGCATTTAGCGAATGGGCATCGGGTGGACAAAACAGTGTAGCCCTTAGCTTTCATGCAGACTATGACTTAAATTTCGCAAAAAACGGCTGGAACTGGGATACTAAATTTTTGGGCGATTTTGGGCTTACAAAGCTCAGTGGCACCAAATTTTTGCGAAAAACCAATGACCGTTTTGACCTGCAATCTTTCTTGGGGAAAAATTTTAGTAAGCAATGGAGCTACTCTACAGTATTTGGACTAAAAACCCAGTTTGCGCGCGGTTATCAATACGGAGAGGATAGTAATGGTGATGAAACCCGAACACTACGAACACATTTTTTCTCTCCAGTCTACATTCAATTGGGAGTAGGATTGTATTGGAAAAAGTCTAAAAATTTGTGGGTAAACATTGCGCCTTTTACGCAACGACTTACGCTAGTAAGTAGAAAATTTACCATGGATTTGCCCGAGGGCAAAGAATATTTTGGGGTGCGTAAAGGCGATAATCACCGATTTGAATTAGGTGCGTCTGCAAATGCGTTTTACAAGTTTTCTCCTATGGAAAACATGACGCTTGAACAGCGTCTTGGATTATATTCAGACTATTTGGATAAGGCTGAAAATGTGGATATTGATTATCAAATTGCTGCCGAGCTTCAAGTGAATGAGTATGTTTCTACCAACTTGATTCTGCAATTGGTATATGATGATAACGCCGTGCAGCGCTTGCAAGTACGAGAGGTATTTGGTGTGGGAGTCCGCATGACATTGCAATAGCCGTTTATTAGGCATATCTACGCAGCTTAGCGTGTTGCTATTTATTTCATTTCTTTTATACATTTGTGTTTTAAACTCAAATCTTAACAAATGAAAAACTACTTCTTTTTCTTACTCGTTTGTGGCACACTAGCTTTTGCACAAACCGAGCCCGAATCGTCTAACTGGAAAAATACTGGAAAGGCATCATTGTTGTTTAATCAGGCTACATTTAGCAAATGGGTGTTGGGTGGCGACGACAATGTTGCACTCAATTTTTTAGCCGATTATACGCTGAATTACAAAAAAGATGTTTGGGCGTGGGACACTACTTTTTTGGTAGATTACGGT